>JAIXXG010000056.1 GCA_027490915.1 Microbacteriaceae bacterium | reverse complement strand
GACGGCCGCATCTTCGACGCGACCCTCGTCGGCAGCGACCCCATCGCCGACCTCGCCGTCGTCAAGCTCGAGGGCGCCAGCGACCTGCCGACGATCGAGTTCGCCGACTCCGACGCGCTCAACGTCGGCGACCGCACCGTCGTCATCGGCGCCCCGCTCGGCCTCGCCGGCTCGGTGTCGAACGGCATCGTCTCGGCGCTCAACCGCTCGATCACGGTGCGCTCGTCCGCCGTTCCCGGTCAGCAGGGCGAGCTCGCCCCGCAGCCCGACAGCGGTGAGGATGCCCCCTTCGACTTCTGGGACTTCGACGTGCCCGGCACCGAGGGCACCACGCCCGCGCCCACCACGTCGGGCACCGTCTCCCTGCCGGTAATCCAGACGGATGCCGCCATCAACCCCGGCAACTCGGGCGGCGCCCTGCTCGACGACGAGGGCCGCCTCATCGGCATCGTCGTCGCGATCGCCACCGCGGGTGGTGGCAGCGGCCAGTCGGGCAGCATCGGGGTCGGCTTCTCGATTCCGTCGAACTTCGCCCAGCGCATCGCCACTGAGCTCATCGAGAACGGCACGGCCAGCCACGGGCTGCTCGGCGCGACGGTCACCGACGCTCTCAACGACCCGCGCAGCACGGTCGCCGGGGCGCTCATCGACAGCGTCGTGCCCGGCGGGGCCGCCGAGGTCGCGGGCCTGCGCGCCGGCGACATCATCACCGAGTTCAACGGTGTGCCGATCGGCGGCAGCGTCGACCTGACCGCCCAGGTGCGGGTGCTGCCCGGCGGGGCGAGCGCCGAGCTCGTCTACGTGCGGTCGGGCGCCGAGCAGCGCGTGACGGTCACGCTCGGCGAGCTGCCGTAGCGCGCACCGGCCGAGCCCGCTGCGACCGAACCCGGTCCCCGCAGACCGGCCCCGACCGATCCGGCCCCGGCCGCGACCTCCGCGTCGCGCCGGGGCCGTCGTCGTCTCTGCACACGCGCTAGCCTCGAGAGCTATGGGCCAGGCCGCATCGACGCTCCCCGCTGTGAGCTACGTCATGCCGGTGTACAACGAGGCCGCCTACATCGACGCCGCGATCGACAGCGTGCTCGCCCAGCAGTACGACGGCGAGCGCGAGCTCGTCGTGGTGCTCGGCCCCTCCACCGACGGCACGACCGAGACCGTCATCGCGCGGGCAGAGGCTGACCCCCGCATCACGGTCGTGCGCGTGCCGCAGCTGTCGATCCCAGTCAGCCTCAACCGCGGCATCGAGGCCGCGGCGCACGACATCATCATCCGCGTGGATGCCCACACCGAGCTGCCCGTCGACTACACGGCCCTCGGGGTCGCCGCCCTGCAGCGCACCGGCGCGGCCAGTCTCGGCGGCCTCATGGTGGCGACCGGGCGCGGGCGCGTGCAGTCGGCCGTGGCCCGCGCCTACAACAGCCGGTTCGGGCTGGGGGGCGGTGCGTACCACGGCGCCGCATCCGAGGGCCCCGCCGAGAGCGCGTACCTGGGCATCATGCGCCGCGGCCCGCTCGAGCAGGTGGGGCTCTACGACGAGGGCCTCAAGCGCGGCGAAGACTGGGAGCTCAACCTGCGCCTGCGCGAGGCCGGGCACCTGGTCTGGCTCGACCCGGCGCTGCGGGTGGCGTACTGGCCGCGCGACACGTGGGGCAAGCTCGCTCGCCAGTTCACGGCGACGGGCATCTGGCGCGGCGAGTTGGTGCGGCGGCTCGGCGGGCGCAACTCGCTGCGCTACTTCGCGCCGCCGATCCTGGTGCTGTCGCTCGCGGCGAGCCTCGTGCTGCTCGTTCTCGAACTGACCGGCGTCGTGTCGGGATGGCTCGCCTGGCTGCTGTCGCTCGTCTACCTCGGCCCGGTGCTCTACGTGGTGCTGCTGCTCGTGCTGCTGCTGTCGCGGTCGAGCGGCGCGCGGTTCTCCGACCGGCTGACCTTCGTCGGCGTGATCGTCGTCATGCACCTCAGCTGGGGTGCGGGCTTCCTGCGGGGGGTCGCCGTCGGCGCGCGCGACGCCGTCGACCGCTCGCGCATCGAGTCGTAGGGCGGGTCAGGCCGGCGGCAGCATCCCCGCGGCGAGGATGCGCGCCACGACCCGCTCGGACGCCCGACCGTCATCGCGCGGCGTGAACCGCTCGCGCCAGCGCTGAAGCGCCGGGCTCGCCGTCGGGCGGGCGTCGCCGGCGGCCAGGTGCGCGAGCTCGGCGAGCACCTCGTCGCGCGTGCGCGCGACCGGCACGGGAGCCTCGGCGAGCAGGTCGAAGTAGAACCCGCGCAGCTCGCGGCGGTAGTGCTCGAGATCGGGCGTGAACAGCACGAGCGGCGTATCGACCGCGGTGATGTCGAACATGAGCGAGCTGTAGTCGGTGATGACGACATCGGCGGCGGCGAGCAGGTCGGCCATGTCGGGGTAGGTCGTGACGTCGATGAGGCCCTCGGCGTCGAGGTCGCGCCCGTGCCGCAGCGTGCGGCTGTGTCCGCGCACGAGCACGACGTGCTCGCCGGGCAGTGCGGCGAGCGCGGCGGGCAGCCCGGGCAGGTCGAGGTAGTCGACCATCTGGGCGGTGTCGTCGCGCCACGTGGGGGCGTAGAGCACGGCGCGCTGGTCGGGTCGCACCCCGAGTCGGGCGCGCAGCGCCGCCCGCTCCTGCGCCGACATCGTGACGAGCGCGTCGGTGCGCGGGTAGCCCTCGACCCACACCGGCCCACGGAAGGCGTACGCGCGCCGGAAGATCGTCGCCGCGTAGTCGTTCTGCGCGAGCAGGGCATCCCACCGACCGCTCTCGCGGCGCACGGCGATGCGGGTGCGCAGGCCCACCCCCTCGCGGTCGAGCGCCAGACGCTTGAGCATCGTGCCGTGCCAGGTCTGAAGCACGCGCTGGTGGGGCCGGGGCATCCACCGCTTGCGCAGCCAGTCGTTGACGACCAGCAGCCGCGCGTCGGCCCGCACGCGCCACCATTCGGCCGAGCCCTCGACGATCGCGATCGCGCCCTCCGGCACGGCGATCGAGCGGTCGACGACCGACCAGTAGCGGGTCACGTCGGGCCGCACGCGGGCGAGCTCGCGGTCGATCGCGAGCGGGTTGCAGGCGACGGTCTGGCTGTAGAAGCTCTCGAAGAACACGGCGTTCTCGGGGGTCGCGGTGCGGAGGCGGTACCGCGCCTCGAGGCGCTTCTGGGCGGATGCTCCCCGCTCGTCGTCCGCCAGCGGCGGCTCGACGCGCAGCACGAGGGTGCCCGCGTCGGCCCGCAGCTCGGCCCGCAGCAGCGGATGCTCGACGGTCACCGGCTCGGCGATCGCGCCCTCGACGGCGGCCCGGGCCGTGGCGTGCGGGGCGCCGACGAACCGCGTCTCGAGGCGGTACTCGCCGCTCGCGGGCGCGAGCCCGGCGCGGCCCCATCGCTCACCCACGAGCTCGACCACCGCGGTGAACCGGTCGCCGTGCTGCTCGACCGCGGCGTGCAGTGTCTGGCGCGGCCCGACCAGGGCGAGCGACTCGATCGTCGCCGTCGCGCGGCCCTCGAGCGCGAGCACCGGGCCTCGGGCCTCGACATGTGCGTCAGGCGGCGTCGATCGGTCACTCGTTGCGATCGCCGTGAGGGTGAGGCGGTAACGAGTGACCGATCGACGCTCGTCGTCGCTCTCGGCCGGGCGCGCGGGCACGGCGTTCTCGGTCGCGTCGACCGGCTCGCCGAGCAGCCCGAGAATGGCGGCGTAGACGCGCTCGGTCGCGCGGCCGTCGAGGTGGTCGACGAGCTCGTCGCGCAGCCAGCGGGCGTGGGCGAGCGCGGCCTGCCGGCCTGGCCCGTCGAGCGCGGCGTCGACGCGGTCGAGCGTCTCGGCCCAGGTGGTCGCGGGCTCGCCGCCGCTGAACTCGCGGTAGGGCTGGTACAGCCCGCGGGTCGCCAGGTACTGCGGCAGATCGGGGGCGAAGAACACGCTCGGCACCTCGGCGATGGCCGCGTCGAAGGCGATCGAGCTGTAGTCGGTGACGACGAGGTCGACGGCCGGCAGCGCGGGCGTCACGTCGGTCAGCGCGGCCCGGCCGAGCAGCCGGATGCGCGGCGAGCGCGCGGCGCCCTCCGCGTACGAGCCCTGGCCCAGCGGGTGCGAGCGGATCAGCAGCGTCGCGCCGGCACGGTCGGCCCAGGCGGCGATCGCCTGCCACTCGGCGGGCGTGGGGATCGCGGCATCCGGGGCGCCGTCGCGCCAGGTGGGGGCGTAGAGCACGACGGGCCCCGCATCCGGCAGACCCGAACCCCCCGCCGCCCGCAGGGCCGCCGAGACGAGGGCGCGGGCCGCCTGCCGCCGCGACGCGGCCGTGCCGCGCAGCAGCACGTCGTCGCGCGGGTCTCCCACCCCGATCACGCGCGACGCGGGCAGGCCGAACGCAGTGCGGATGCGCGCCCCGACGCGCTCCGACGCGACCGGGAACAGCGCGATCTGCGCTCCCGCACGGCGGTACAGCGCCGCGACGAACCGCGCGACCCCGGGCAGGCTGCCGATGAGGGGCAGGCGCAGGGCGGCTCCGGTGTCGAGGTGCAGCCGCTTCAACGGGATGCCGTGCCACAGCTGCACGACGCGCGCGCCGCTCACCCCGAAGCGGTTGACGTCGCCGAACCCGTGCGTCACGACGACCACACCCGCGCGCAGCGTCGCCCAGAGCCCGCGCGGCCCGCGCTTGGGCAGCGCCCGCAGGCCGCGCGCGCGCGCCTCGGCGAGCTCGGCGCGGCTCGACGCCAGCCACGTGAGCTGCCGCGCGGGGTCGACGGCGCGCACGTGCTCGTGCAGCGCGAGCGATCCTTCGCCGAGCCCGATGCCCGAGGCGAGCACCCACCAGCGCGGGCTCCGCGGCACGAGCAGCGCGACCAGCGCCCCCAGCGCGTAGAGCGGGGCGCGGGCGAGAGCGCGCGCGTTGCCGGCGCTGAACGTGAAGCGGGCCATCGCGCCCGATTCTGTCACCTCGCCACCGTTCGCAACTCAGGCTGCGACGACATTTCTGACCGAGAAACCCGTCACGAGGGCCTCCTCAGCCTGAGTTGCGAACAACTCGGTAACGGTGTCGTCGTTTGGTCGGGTGGGCCGCGGCCCCGCTGGGAGAATCGGCAGAGTGAGGATCGTGAGCCAGTTCAAGACCGCGCGGCGGATCGTGCGCGACCTGCTGCGCTCGCGCCGCAACCGCATCCTGCTCGCCGAGCGGCTCGCGGGCGAGACCCCGCCCGCGCCCGGCAGCATCGAGATCGCCGTGTACTTCGCCGACACGCGCGTGAACCTCTACCAGATCCGGCAGTGGTACGCGCCGCTCGCCGAGCTCGCGCGCGAGCATCCGGTGGCCATCATCAGCCGCAGCCCCGGAACGATGATGACCCTGCTCGACGAGGCCCCGATTCCTGCCGTGTACCTGCGCAAGGTGACCGACCTCGAGAAGTTCGTGGCCCAGCAACCGCTGCGCATCGTGTTCTACGTCAACCAGAACACCAAGAACTTCCAGATGTTCCGCTACGGCCGCATGTGGCACGTGTTCATCAACCACGGCGAGAGCGACAAGATGTACATGACCACCAACCAGTACAAGGCGTACGACTACGCCTTCGTCGCGGGGCAGGCGGCCCGCGACCGGTTGGCGCGCAAGCTGTGGTCGTACGACGTCGAGCACCGCACCCTCGAGATCGGCCGCCCGCAGGCCGACCACTTCGCGGGCGAGACGCCGTACACCCCCGACGACCGCACGGTCGTGCTCTACGCCCCCACCTGGGAGGGCGATCGCCCCGCGGCGGCGTACGGCTCGATCGCGAGTCACGGCGAGGCCCTCGTGGATGCCCTGCTCGCGACCGGCCGCCACCGGGTGATCTACCGCCCGCACCCGCGCAACGGGGTCGTCAACCGCGACTACCGCGACGCCAATCGGCGCATCATCGCGGCTCTGGAGCGCGCCAATGCCGCCGACCCGGCAGCCCAGCACATGCACGACACCGGCTCGGCGCTCGGCTGGCAGCTCGCCGCCGCCGATGTCGCGATCACCGACATCTCGGCGATGGTCTACGACCGCCTCGCCACCGGCAAGCCGATCATCATCGCGCGGCCCGCGTCACCGGAGGCCGAGATCGACGAGTCGGGCTACCTGAGCGACTGCGAGTGGTTGCGGGCGGAGGATGCCGCGCAGGTCGTGCCCGCGATCGACCGCGTGCTCACGAGCACCGAGGCGCACGAGAAACTCACCCTCTGGGTCACCCGCTACTTCGGCGACACGACCCCGGGCGCGGCGACGGCGCGGTTCCATGCCGCGGTCGACACCCTCTACGCCGAGTGGCAGCGCGTCGCCGAGCAGCACGCGAGCGACCCGATCACGTCGGAGTCGAATCCGTTCGACGACGAGGACGACGAGGACGAGGCGCCGACGGGCGACTGACCTCGGCGAGCTCGGCCGGCCATGCCGCCGGCGCGGGCCCGAACGCCGCCTGCGCGGTGCGCACAACCTTGCCTCCGATGATGCGGTTGCCCGCACCGCCGATGACGGCGCCGATGCCGAACGGCACCAGCCGGCCGGCCATGCTGCCGCCCTGCTGCACGGTGAGGCGCTTGACGAGCTCGTCGCGCAGGCGCTTGTTGAGCAGCCCGACGAGCGCCTTCGGCATGCCGGCCGTGATCGACTCGCCCCAGTACTGCGTGCGGTCGGGGCCGACACCGGTTGCCTGGCCGATGAACTGCTGCACGAGGTCTTTGCCGGGCCCGCCGAGCATGAGGGCCATGACCAGGTTGTGGGCGCGCTCCTCGTCGTCGACGACGATGCCGTGGATCTCGGCGACCGACTGCGCGAAGAGCGCCGTCATCTCGAAGAACGCGACCGTCTCGACGCCGATGACGGTCAGGCCGATCACCGTTCCGACGCCGGGGATGAGGGTCGCGGCCCCGCTGCCGGCGCCGGTGACGGTGACCCCGTTGAGGAATCGCCGTTCGAGGATGCGCACCACCTGCTCGGGCGTGGCATGCGGGTACTGGCGACGGATCGCGCGGATGTGCAGCAGCACCGCCGGGCGCTGCGCCGACATGGCCGCGCGCAGCCCGCGCACGAGCAGCGGGTCGTCGGCCGAGCTCGGAACCACCGTCATGGCACCCTCCCCAGGTCGTCGCCCAGTCTAGGAGGCCCTAATCGACGACGGCCGTGCCGCCTCCGGTGTCGCGGTTGTAGGCCGCCAGCACCTCGCCGATGGGGGCGTCGAGCACGAGCGCGCCGCCATCGAGGTACAGCCCGCGAGTGCAGAAGCGCTTGAGGTCGCGCTCGTTGTGCGAGACGAAGAACAGCGTGCGACCGCCGCGCAGCAGCTCGTCGATGCGCGCGTAGCACTTGTCGCGGAACCCCTTGTCGCCGACCGCGAGCACCTCGTCGACGAGCAGGATGGGCTCTTCGAGGCGCGAGATGACCGAGAACGCGAGCCGCACCTTCATGCCGCTCGACAGGTGCTTGTAGGGCGTGCCGGTGAAGTCGCGCAGCTCGGCGAAGTCGATGATCTCGTCGTAGCGGGCGTCGATCTCGGCCCTTGACATGCCGTGCAGCCCCGCGGTCAGGTAGAGGTTCTCGCGCACTGTGAGGTCGTCGACGAAGCCGCCGGTGATCTCGATGAGCGGTGCGACCCCGCCGTGCACCTCGACGGTGCCCTCGTCGGGCAGCATCACCCCGGCGACGAGCTTGAGCAGGGTCGACTTGCCCTGGCCGTTGCGGCCGACGACACCAATCGCCTCGCCGGCGCGCACCTCGACGTCGACGCCGCGCAGCGCCCAGAACTCTCCGGGGCGCGAGCGGCGGTTGCGCCCCGCGAACAGGTCTTTGAACGAGCGACGGCCGCGACGGTTGCGGCGGAAGCGGATGCCCGCCCCGCTGACCCGGATCACGACGTCGGCTCCGCCGACGCCCGAGAGCTGCTCGGCCATCACACCTCCTTCAGCACGGCGCGCACCATGCGCCGGAAGACGAGTGCTCCGAGCCCGAGGATGGCGAGGCTCATGGCGGCCGCGATGAGCACAGCGCGCGCATCCAGCTGATCGGGGAAGAAGGCCGCGCGGTACAGCGAGATGATGCCGGCGAGCGGATTGAACGAGGCCCAGAGGTCGAGCCCCGCGGGCAGGTCGGAGAGCCCGTAGATGATGGGCGAGGCGTAGAACAGGAAGCGCAGGATGAGCTTCACCGCCCGCTCGAGGTCGCGGAAGAACACCACGAGCGGCGCGATGATCAGGCCGAGCCCGACAGTCAGCACGGCCTGCAGCAGGATCGCGACCGGCAGCCAGAGCACGCCGAGGGTGAGCTCGGCCCCGAAGACGACGGCGAAGATCGCGATGACGGGAATCGCGGCGACGAACTCGATGCCCTTGGAGAGCACGATGCGGTTGACCCACACCGTGCGGGGGATGCGCGTGGAGCGCACGAGCTTGGCGTCTTTGATGAAGGCCCGCGTCGCGTCGCCGACGGCGCCGTTGAACCACATCCACGGCAGCAGCCCGGCGAGCAGGAAGACGATGTACGGCTCTTCACCGATCGTGCGGTCGACGATCTGCGTGAAGACGAACCAGTAGATGATCGCCATCACGAGCGGGTCGAGCACCGACCACACGTAGCCCAGGAACGACGTGGCGTACCGCACCCGGAGGTCACGCGCGGTGAGCAGCCACAACGACTGCCGGTACACCTGCGCAGGGGTGCGCGGCGGGCGCGGCGGGGGAGCGGTCGTCACGAGGCTCAACGCTAGCGCGCGCCGCACCGCTTCGCCCGCGCCGAGCGGCCGACGCAGCGGATGCCCTGCCGGCGGGTGACGCCGAGCGAGACGCTAGACGTGCAGGTTGGCGCGCTCGAGGTCTTCGGCGAAGTCGATCTCGACGGCGTACAGGTCGCTGATGTCGACCGGCTCGACGCGGATGCGGTCGTGCTCGATGGCGAGCTCGATGCCGCGCTCGAAGTAGTCCTGGTCGGCGCAGCGCGTCAGGTGGTGCATGAGCACCTGCTTGTCGCGGCTCGAGATGTAGTTGATGCCGACGGCCTCGCCGAGGCCGCCCACGACCGTCTTCGACAGCGAGTGGATGTAGCCCTCGGCGTCGACCGTGTACTTGACCTCCTCGTCGCTGACGGCGGAGGTGTTGACGCTGACGAACGAGCGGTCGGCGTGCACGAGGCCCGCGACGCGCACGAGAACCTGCGGGTCGAAGACGACGTCGCCGTTCATCCAGAGCACGCCGTGCTTGCCGGTGGCCTTCAGGGCGCGCAGCAGGCTCTTCGACGTGTTCGTCTGGTCGTACTGCTCGTTGTAGACGTACTCGACGTCGGGGAAAGCGTCGATGATGTGCTCGAGCTTGTAGCCGACGACCGTGGTGATGGTCACGTCGGTGCCGAACGCGGCAGCGATGTTGTCGTGCTGCTGCTGCATGATCGTGCGACCGTCGTTCAGCTCGGTGAGCGGCTTCGGCAGCTCACGGCCGAGGCGGCTGCCCATGCCAGCGGCGAGGATGACGACCTGAGTGGTCATGTGATGGCTCCTGATGTGTCGGGAAGAAGAGTGGAGACACACCGTTGTGCTCCTCAAGGGTAGCCGGGAGGACCCTGAATCGTCACGCACCGTTCACCCTTTGTTTCCGAACCGTGATGCGGTCGCGCGGGCGCGCGGGCGCGCGGTCCGCATCCCGGGCCGGATGCGGGCCGTTGATAGCGTGGACGCGTGGAATCCTCGCCCGCCTCGCCCCAGCGCCCGGGCAAGCCCGCCCGCACGACCCGACCGAGCCGCACGGCCAAGCCGGCGCCGCGCGCGCGTGCCCCGAAGGCCGCTCCCGCCCCGCCGCCCCGCCCGGTCGTGCTGGAGGTCGACGGGCTGCGCAAGGCGTTCGGTCGCGCGACCGCTGTCGACGACGTGCAGCTGTCGGTGCGCCAGGGCTCGGTTTTCGGCTTCGTCGGGCCGAACGGTGCTGGCAAGACCACGACGCTCTCGATGGTCGCCGGGCTGCTGCGCCCCGACGCGGGCACGGTGCGGGTCACCGGCATCGACGTCTGGGCCGAGCCCGCGCGCGCCAAGAGCCGCATCGGCGTGCTGCCCGACCGCATGCGCCTCTTCGACCGGCTGACCGGCGCGCAGATGCTCTACTACACGGCCGTGCTGCACGGTCTCGATCGCACCACCGCCGTCGCCCGGGCCGACGACCTCGCCGTCGCTCTCGGGCTCGACGGCTCGCTCGAGCGGCCCGTGCGCGACTACTCGGTCGGCATGGTGAAGAAGATCTCGCTCGCCGCGGCTCTCGTGCACTCGCCCGCCGTGCTCGTGCTCGACGAGCCCTTCGAGTCGGTCGATCCGGTCTCGACGGCGCAGGCGGTCGACCTGCTGCGGCGCTACGCCGCCGCGGGCGGCACCGTCGTGCTGTCGAGCCACAACATGGATCTCGTCGAGCGAGTGTGCGACACGGTCGCCGTCATCGTCGGCGGGCGCATCCTTGCCGACGGCACGATCGACGAGGTGCGGGACGGCCGCAGCCTGGAGGAGCGCTTCGTCGAGCTCGCCGGCGGGCGCGTCGCGGTGGAGGGCCTCGAGTGGTTGACCACGTTCTCCGCCTGAAGCTCACGCTGCTCGGCTCGGCGCTGCGACCGGGCCGCGGGCTGCTCGCGGCGCTCGCCGTGCTGGTGCTCGCCGGCGCGGTGGGCACCGCCGTCATCGTGCTCGCTCTCGCCGTCGATCCGAGCCGCGCCGACCACCGCGCGGCCGTCGTCGTCGCGGGGGCCGCGCTCGCCCTCGGCATCGCCGTCGCGCCGCTGAGCGCGGGGCTCGGGTCGGCCCTCGAGCCGCGCCGCTTCGCCGCCTTCCCGCTCGACCCCCGCCGGCTCGCCGTCTCGCTCGCCGCGGCCGGAGCGATCGGCGTGCCCGGCGCCCTCGCGGTGGTGCTCGCCCTCGGGCTCGTGCTGGCCTGGGCCGATGAGCCCACGAGCGTCGCCGCGATCATCGCGGGCGTGCTCGCGGCCGTGGCCAGCATCCTGGTCTCGCAGTACCTGGTCGCGATCGGCGCGCTGCTCGCGGTCTCGGCGGCCGCGCGGCGCGCCGTCACGGGGGTCGCGCGGCTCATCATCGTCATCGTGCTGACCGCCGTCGCCGTGACGGTGGTGTCGATCATCGACGGCTCCGCATCCGAGGCCCTGATCGGCACCGCCGCGCTGCTGGCCAACACGCCGATGGGCATGCTGTGGGCGGTGCCCGGCTCCGACCTGGCGGGGCTGCTCGCGCGGCTGCTCGGGGGCATCGTCATGGTCGGCGTGCTCGCCGTCGGCTGGGTCTGGGTCGTGGCGCGACTGCTCGAGGCGCCGCAGCGCACGCGCACGCGCACGGCGACCATCGGCCTCGGCTGGTTCGATCTCGTGCCCGCGACCCCCGCCGGCGTGATCGCCGCCCGCAGCATGCTGTACTGGGCGCGCGACCCCCGGTACCGCGCCGTCGTGCTGGCGCTGCCGCTCGCGCCCGTGCTCATGATGCTCGCGCTCGCCGTCGCGGGCAGCCCCTTGCCCCCGCTGTGGCTGCTGCCGCTGCCGGTGCTCGCCCTCTTCCTCGGCTGGTTCGCGCACAACGACGCCGCCTACGACCACACCGCGCTGTGGGTGCACGTGGCGGCACCGCTGCCGGGCGCCGCCGACCGGTGGGGACGCTGCGTGCCGCCGCTGCTGCTCGGGCTGCTGCTGCTGCCGCCCGCACCCCTGTTCGCCCTGTGGTCGGGCGTCGACGGCGTGCTGCCAGCGCTGCTCGGCATCACCCTGGGGCTGCTGCTCACCGGCCTGGGCGTGTCGAGCATCGCGTCGGCGCTCGGGGCCTACCCGGCCGCGCGCCCCGGCGCCGGGCCGTTCGACCAGCCGCCGACGCTCGGCTCGCGCGCGGGCTGGACGCAGGCGCTGTCGCTGCTCGCCACCCTCGCCCTCATGGCCCCCGCCCTCGTGGCCGCCCTCTGGGGCGTCACCGAGCCGGCGTGGTTCGTCGTCGCCGGCATCGCCGGGGTCGGCACCGGCATCGGGATGCTGCTGCTGGGCATCGTCGTCGGCGGCCGGGTCTTCCGGGCCCGGGCGCCCGAGCTGCTCGACCTCGCGCAGCGCTCGTAACAGGGCGCTCGGCCGGGTGCGGGCATCCCGCCCCGCCGTAGACTGACGGCATGGCGACTCTCGACGAGCCGGGCGGCCCCGGCAGCGACGGATCCGGCGCGGGCGGCGTCGACGTGCTCGACCGCGAACTCGAGAAGCTGCTCAACGAGGAGCAGCTCGAAGACGGCGACCACGAGCGCTTCTCGCACTACGTGCCGAAGAACAAGATCATCGAGTCGGCCCTCACCGGAAAGCCGGTGCGCGCGCTGTGCGGCAAGAAGTGGGTGCCGGGGCGCGACCCCGAGAAGTTCCCGGTGTGCCCCGACTGCAAGAAGATCTACGAGAAGATGCGCGACGAGTAAGTGGCTGAGCGCACCTGGAGCCTCGGCGGCGCTCTGCGCGGCCTGTTCACGAGCCCGACGATCGACGAGGGCACGTGGGACGACCTCGAGACGGCGCTGCTCGGAGCCGACTTCGGCCCCGACCTCGCCGACGAGCTGCTCGACGAGCTGCGGGCGAAGGTGGCGCAGTTCAAGACCACCGACCCCGCCGACCTCAAGCGCATGCTGCGCGAGGCGCTCGAGGAGCGCCTCGCCGCGCACGACCCGACGCTGACCCTCAGCAACCGGCCCGCCGTCGTGCTCGTGGTGGGCGTCAACGGCGTCGGCAAGACGACGACGATCGGCAAGTTCGCGAAGTTCCTGACCGGATACGGGCGCACGGTCGTCGTCGGCGCGGCCGACACGTTCCGCGCCGCGGCGGTCGATCAGCTGGCGACCTGGGCCGAGCGCGCGGGAGCGCAGGTCGTGCGGCCGCAGCAGCCGGGGCAGGACCCGGCGAGCGTCGCCTTCCAGACCGTGCAGTTCGCGATCGACAACGGCATCGACATCGCGATCATCGACACCGCCGGCCGCCTGCAGACGAAGGCCGGGCTGATGGATGAGCTGGGCAAGGTTACCCGGGTCATCGAGAAGCTCGCGCCGATCGCTGAGACCCTGCTCGTGCTCGACGGCACGACCGGGCAGAACGGCGTCGCGCAGGCCGAGGCCTTCATCGAGCACGCGGGCGTGACGGGTCTCGTGGTGACGAAGCTCGACGGCTCGGCGAAGGGCGGCTTCGTGCTGCGCGTGCAGCAGCAGACGGGCATCCCGATCAAGCTCATCGGGCAGGGGGAGGGCATCGGCGACCTCACGGGCTTCACGCCGCACGTCTTCGCGGCGAGCCTGGTGCCCTGATCAGGGCACGGGGGAGTTCAGCCCTCAGCGCCGACCGTCAATCGAGCGCGGCGTGCTCGGCCGCGAGCATGAGGTAGGTCTCGGCGTTGCGGCGGATGCCCGTCACCTCGTCGTCGGTGAGCTCGCGCCGCACCTTCGCCGGCACCCCCGCCACGAGCGAGCGCGGCGGAACGACCGTGCCCTCGAGCACGACGGCTCCCGCGGCGACGAGCGACTCGCGCCCGATGACGGCGCCGTTCAGCACGGTCGCGCTCATGCCGATGAGGCAGTCGTCCTCGATCGTGCAGCCGTGGAGCATCGCGTTGTGCCCGACGCTCACGCCGCGACCGACAATCGTCGGCTTGCCCGGGTCGCCGTGCACGGTCACGTTGTCCTGCAGGTTCGAGCCCTCTCCAAGCTCGATGAGGTCGCGGTCGGCGCGCAGGACGGTTCCGTAGAACACCGAGGCGCGCGGGTGGATGCGCACCTGGCCGATGAGGGTCGCGGTCGGGGCGACCCAGGCCTGCGCATCCACCTGGGGCTCGTGACCGAAGATCGCGCGACGCATGGTTCCTCCTCGAATGCGGTGCCGGTGCGGCCCCGAGGCCGTGGGCCCAGTCAACCAGAGCCCGCCGCCTAGAATGGGGCCACTATGGCGACCTTCGGCACCCTCTCCGACCGGCTGACAGCGACCTTCAGCGCCCTGCGCACGAAGGGCAAGCTGAGCCCCGCCGACGTCGACGGCACGGTGCGCGAGATCCGCAAGGCCCTGCTCGACGCCGACGTGGCGCTGCCCGTGGTGAAAGACTTCACGGCCGCCGTGCGCGAGCGCGCCCTCGGCGACGAGGTCAACAAGGCGCTCAACCCGGCGCAGCAGGTCGTGCAGATCGTCAACGACGAGCTCATCACGATCCTCGGCGGGCAGCAGCGGCGCCTGCAGTTCGCCAAGAACCCGCCGACGGTCATCATGCTCGCGGGTCTGCAGGGCGCCGGAAAGACCACGCTCGCGGGCAAGCTCGCCAGGTGGCTGAAGGCGGATGGTCACACCCCGCTGCTCGTCGCCTGCGACCTCCAGCGCCCGAACGCCGTGCAGCAGCTGCAGGTGGTCGCCGAGCAGGCCGGGGTCGCCGTCTTCGCGCCGGAGCCGGGCAACGGTGTCGGCAACCCCGTGAAGGTCGCCCAGGCTGCGCTGAAGCACGCGCGCGACAAGGTGCACGACGTCGTGATCGTCGACACCGCCGGTCGGCTCGGCGTCGACGCCGAGCTCATGAAGCAGGCCGCCGACATCCGGAAGGCGGTCGACCCCGACGAGGTGCTGTTCGTCATCGACGCGATGATCGGGCAAGACGCGGTGGCGACCGCGAAGGCCTTCCAGGAGGGCGTCGACTTCACCGGTGTGGTGCTGTCGAAGCTCGATGGCGACGCGCGCGGCGGTGCCGCGCTCAGTGTCGCGAGCGTCACCGGTCGGCCGATCATGTTCGCGAGCACGGGTGAGGGTCTCGACGACTTCGAGCCGTTCCACCCCGACCGCATGGCGAGCCGCATCCTCGACCTCGGCGACATCCTCACGCTCATCGAGCAGGCGCAGAAGGCCTTCGATGAAGAGGATGCACGCAAGACCGCCGAGAAGTTCGCCACCGACAGCTTCACGCTCGAAGACTTCCTGGCCCAGATGCAGCAGCTCAAGCAGATGGGGTCGCTCAAGGGCATGCTCGGCATGCTGCCGGGCGCGCGCGGAATGCGCGAGCAGTTGGAGAACTTCGACGAGCGCGAGCTCGTGCGCACCGAGGCGATCATCCAGTCGATGACGCCCGCCGAGCGCCGGCTGCCGAAGCTGCTCAACGGCTCGCGCCGCCTGCGCATCGCGAAGGGGTCGGGCACGACCGTCACCGAGGTCAACGCGCTCGTCACCCGCTTCGAGCAGGCCGCCAAGATGATGAAGACGGTGGCCAAGGGCGGCGTGCCGCAGGTTCCCGGCATGGGCCCGGTTCCCGG
>JAIXXG010000086.1 GCA_027490915.1 Microbacteriaceae bacterium | reverse complement strand
GCCGGGGCAGACCGTCGGCTCCGAGACCGACTGCTCGTTCGTCAGCAACGACCAGATCACCGAGGTGTGGGGCTTCGACGTCGTCGACCTCGACATCTCCACCGTCATCGAGGCGGGCGGGGTCGGCGGCATCCTGTATGGCTGCGACTGGAACCAGAGCGACGACGGCACCGGGCTCACGATCGGTGTCGAGATTCGAGAGCTGGTCTCGGTCGACGGCGCGAGCCAGTACTTCGCTGACGCTCTCAGCGGTGCCGAGTTCGACGGTGAGGGCGGCATTCTCATCGAGCCCGTGAGCGGGGTCGGCGACCAGGCGGGCGTGCAGACCGACGCCGAGCTCGTCGGCACCCCGCAGAACCTCAACGAGATCCTCATCGTTCAGAACGGCGCGGCGATCGTGCAGATCAGCGTCACCGACATCATCAACGGCGTGAAGCCCGAGTACCGCGACCTGCTGGTCGCGACCTACGAGGCGGTGTTCTCGTAGGCACGTGTTCGTGACGATGTGAGACGGCGCGTGACGCCTTATGACGGTGCGCGTCGCACTGTGACGCACGCGGTCGACGGCCGGGGTGCGAGTGCCTAACGTCACGGGCATGACTCTTCTCACCGCTCCCTCTGTTCCGTCGTCGACCGCCGAAGAGCGCGCCGCGCGCCTCACCGATGCCGGTGCTGCCTGGCACGGCCGCATCGCCACCGACCCCGCGACTGCTCACCTCACCTACCGCGTCTCCGGCGTCGGCGAGGGTTCGGTCGCGACGCGCATCCGTGCAGGAAAGCACGAGTTCGTCGTCGACGAGCCCGCCGCTCTCGCGGGCGACGATGTCGCGGCCAGCCCCGTCGAGTACGCGCTCGGCGCTCTCATCTCCTGCCAGATCGTCGTGTACCGCCTCTTCGCCCAGGGCCTCGGCATCCAGGTCGATGACATCCGCATCGACGCCGAGGGCGACCTCGACGCGCGCAAGCTCTTCGGCATCGACGAGACCGTGCGGGCGGGATTCAGCGACGTGCGGCTGACGATCACCATCACCGGCCCCGAGAGTGACGAGCGCTACCAGCAGCTGCGCGACGTCGTCGACGCGCACTGCCCGGTGCTCGACCTGTTCGCGAACCCGACCCCCGTCAGCGCGACGGTGCGCAAGGGCTGAACCCTGTCAGGCGAGAGCGGCCGGCCGCCGGTCGGCCGCCTCGTCGTCGGCCCCGGTGCCGATGCGGCCGATCGCCGTGCCGCAGATGCGCGCGAGGTCGGCAAGGTCGTTCACCTCGTGCCGCTTGGCTGCGTGCACGATGATCGCGGCGCACGCCTCGGCGTCAGCGAGGGCGTCGTGGTGGGCGAAGTCCTCGAAACCCGCGGCCATCGCCGCGACGGGCAGCCGGTACGACTCGAGGTGATAGGTCTTGCGGGCCACCCGCAGGCTGCACACGTACGACAGGGTCGGCACCGCGAGCGCGCTCGCCCGCTGGGCTGCGCTCAGCACGCCCATGTCGAACCCGGCGTTGTGGGCGGCGAGGGTGTCGCCGTCGACGAAGGCGAGCAGAGCATCCACTTGATCGGCCCACAGTGGCGCGTCGACGATGTCGGCGGCGGTGATGCCGTGGATGCGGGTGTTCCACTCGAGCATGTCGTCGTACCCAAATGGCGGGCGGATGAGCCAGCTCGCCCGGTCGACCACGCGGCCCTCGCGCACCTTCACGAGACCGACCGAGCACGCCGAGGCCGCATGGTTGTTGGCGGTCTCGAAGTCGATCGCGGTGAAGTTCAGCGGCACCCCTCGATGGTGTCACGGGCCGCCGACTACGGTGGGCTCATGACCCGGCGCGCTCGCAGATCGGCCGTGGTCGCGCTCGCCGCGGCCCCCCTGGTGCTCGGTGGATGCTCGGCGCTGCCCTTCGTGACGCAGGAGCAGGAGTGCGTCAGCTGGGTGACGTTCGAGGATCAGCAGGCACTCGCGGCGTCAGCGCAGCTCATCGTCGTCGGCGAGGTGATCGAGCAGGTCGGTACCGTCGACCTGCTCGGAGGCGACGCGCGGCTGTACCGGTTCGAGGTGCTCGAGGCGAGCGACGAGCGGTTCGCCGGACTCGAGATCGAGATCGCTTCGCGCTCCGACGGGTGCGCGGCTGACCCGTACGGCTTCGGCGACCAACTCGACACGAGTGCCCGAATCGCCGTCTTCCTCTCGACAGACGAACAGTGGGGCGGCCTGGCAACGGTGACGCCGTTCGACGGGGTCGTGCCGGCCGGCGAGCTCGAACCCGGGCTCGAGCCGGGGCTGCCCGCGGTCGCGCCTCCTGCGCTCTGATCGCGCGCGGATGCGCGGGCTCGCGCGCGGGGGAGCGGGTGCACGGCGGCTCTAGCCTTGACGGGTGCACCTGCTCCGCCGCTACTCGCCCGCCGTGCTCGCCCAGCTCTTCTGGGCGATGAACTTCGTCGTCGGCGACCGCGTCATCGCCGAGTTCACGCCGCTCGAGCTCACGTTCTTCCGCTGGCTCGGCGCCTTCCCGATCCTGCTCGTCATCACGCTGTGGATCGAGCGCGATCGCCTCGACAAGTGGCGGCTTGCCGCGAAGGAGTGGTGGATCCACATCATCCAGGCCGTGCTTGGCATGGTCGGGTACACCCTGCTGCTCTACGCCGCGCTCGACACGACCTCGCCGGTCAACGCGAGCGTGATCAGCGCCATCAACCCGGCAGTCATCGCACTCGCCGCCGTCGTGGTGCTGGGGGAGCGCATCCGTCGCGGCGGCGTTCTCGGCATCGCAATCTCGTTCGTCGGCGTCGTCATCGTCGTGCTGCTCGGTGGCTCGGGCGGCCTCTCTGACGTGCGCATCGT
>JAIXXG010000113.1 GCA_027490915.1 Microbacteriaceae bacterium | reverse complement strand
TCATCTCGACGAGCCCGGCCCGCGCGACGGGCGACACGATCCGCGGCGACGATCTCGCCGCCTTCGAGCGCTTCCCGTGCCCGGGCATGGCGCTCGACGTGCTCATCGCGCGCTGACGGTCCGACCGCCTCTGGGCGGAGTGAAATCCGCCCGCGGATGCCGGACATGGTGCAGTGTGAGAGCCGTGACCGATGCCGAGCGCGAGCTGCGGCTGCGCACGCTCGCCGACCGGGTCGTCGAGCCCGTGCGGCGCTACCTCGCGCGCCGCTGCGACGCGGCGACGGCCGACGAGGTGCTCAATGACGTGCTGGTCGTCTGCTGGCGGCGGCTCGACGAGGTGCCGGCCGAGCCGGCGGAGAGCATCCCGTGGGCGATCGGGGTGGCGCGCAATCTGCTCGCGAACGCCGAGCGGGCGCAGCGGCGGCGCGACCGGCTGACCGCGAAGGTGATCGCGCTCGATCCGCCGCCGCTCGCGATTCTCGATGCCGGCAGCGGTGAGCCGACCGACGACGCGATCGCGGTGCGGGATGCCCTCACCCGGTTGCGCCGCGACGACGCCGAACTGCTGCGCCTGTGGGCGTGGGACGAGCTCGAGAGCCCGCAGCTGGCGACCGTGCTCGGCATCAGCGCGAACGCCGCGGCCATCCGCCTGCACCGTGCGAAGAAGCGCCTCGCCGACGAGCTGCGGAAATCGGCTGCGCCTCCCGGACATGTCGGCAGTGAGGAAGGGAGCACCGATGCACGACGATGACCGCCTGCTGCGCGAGCGGCTGCGCGGCGCCGACCCGGCGCGCGACCTCGCTCCCCTCCCGCCGATGTGGCTCGACCACAGGATGGAGCAGATCATGTCCGACACCCCGTCGACCCCGACCCGCGAGACCGAGGCGCCGAGCGCGGCGCCCAGCACCGCGCGTCGACCCTGGATCGCGATCGCTGCCGCCGCCGCGGGCGTCGCGGCCGCCGCGGCGATCGCCGTGCCGCTCGCGCTCGGCGGCAGCCCGACTGTCGAGCCGCTGGCGCTGCCCGAGGGCGGAGGTCTCGCGAGCGGCAGCTGCCTGCCCGTCACCGCCGAGGCGCTGGTCGACCAGCAGCAGGCCTTCGCCGCCCGCGTCATCACCGTCGAGGGCGAGACGGTCACCCTCGAGGTGACCGAGCGCTTCGCCGGCGAGGTCGCCGACCGCGTCACCGTGCCGCAGGTGGATGAGCTGACGAGCGACTTCTCGCTGCAGCCGTTCGCCGTGGGCGACGAGTACCTCGTCGTCGCGGGCGACGGCGAGGTGCGGGGATGCGGGCTCAGCGGCCCCGACTCCCCCGAGCTGCGCGCCCTCTACGCCGAGGCGTTCGGCGACTGACGCCCGCGCGGCCCGACACGGCGCTTCCGCCCCTGTCGGGCCGCGCGTCGCGGGTATAGCGTGAGCCCACCGTTGCCGTCCCCGGCGCGGCCGCTTCCGCTGAAAGGCCCGCACATGCTGCGCTTCCTCGTCCGTCTCGCGATCTACCTCGGCACCGCGGCGCTCGCCCTGTTAATCGCGTCGCTCATCCTGCCCGGCTTCCGGCTCTCGGTCTCGGGCTTCCTCATCGCGATCGGGGTGTTCGCCCTCGCGCAGAGCATCCTCACCCCGTTCATCGTGAACATGGCGCGCAAGTACGCTCCCGCGGTGCTCGGCGGCATCGGCCTGGTCTCGACCTTCGTGGCGCTCCTGATCGCGAGCTTCTTCCCGGGCGGCATCACGATCACGGGTATCGACACCTGGGTGCTCGCGAGCCTCGTCGTCTGGCTCATCACCGCGCTCGGCGGGTGGCTGCTGCCGCTGCTCCTGCTGCGCGGCAAGCTCGCCGACCCGGCGCCGAAGAAGTAGACAGAGGCCCGCACCGACCCGGCGCCGAAGGAGCAGGCGGGGGCCCGCACTCCGACCCGGCGCCAGCGAAGGAGCCCACGACCCTCGAGCTGTCCCGGTCGGGCACAACTTCGGGGGTCGCCTCCTCCGACCAGACCGGTCGTCCACCTCTTCCAGAACTGCGGACGCAACCGAACCTTCTTCACTTCGATCCGCAGATCTGGAAGGTGGCCACCGAGGCGCCTCGGGGTGCACGGCGCGCGGAGCACCCCGTGCGCGGCGGCCCACGGCCGTCGACAGACGCCCCGGGCCGGGCACCCAGGCGGCACCGGGGCTGCCGTCGGCGGGCATCCAGGTCGCACTCGTAGTGTCATCAGCGAGCGGTGCGGGCGAACGCGCCCCCGCGATCGGCCGGAAGGATCCGTCATGCGCAGCACTCCCCTGAACTCGTCCGAGATCCGCGAGGCTCTCGAGAACCTCCGCGATGCCGTCATGGCGCGCACCGGCGGCGGGCAGGGCGGCGCGCGTCAGCACGGCGACCTGCGCACGGCGATCCTGTCAGCGCTCGGCGGCGAGGCGAAGAACGGCCACCAGGTCATGCAGGCGATCGCCGCGGCGAGCGGCGGGGCGTGGATGCCCACCGCGGGTCAGGTCTACCCGATGCTGCAGCAGCTCACCGATGAGGGGCTGCTCAGCGCCCACGCCGACGGCGAGCGCACGGTCTACACCCTGACCGACGCGGGCCGCGAGGCGGCGGCCGCCGCGCACGAGGCGTCGACCGGCGCGAGCCGCGAGAGCCGCGAGTCGGCCGGGCGCCCGGGATGGAAGCGCCCCGACTGGGACGTGAGCGAGTTCGTCGACCGCATGAGCGGGCGCTGGAACGACCACTGGAACGAGCGCTGGGCCGACCACCGCGCCGAGCACACCACGGCCGTGCCGCGTGCCGGTGCGAAGCTCGCGCAGGCTGCCGCGCAGGTCGCGAGCACCGGCACGAAGGAGCAGCAGCAGCGCGCCGCCGCCCTGCTCGACGAGACGCGCCGCAGGCTCTACGCGATCCTCGCGGAGGAGACGGCGCACACCGCTCACATCGAGGACTAGGCCGGTGTCCTCCGGCGCCGATCCCGCCGCAGCGAGACCGACCATCAACCCCGGCCGCGACCGGGCACTGCGTGCGCGCTACCGCCGCATCATGCGCTTCGCGGCGCGTGCGCTCGCGCAGGCCTGGTGGTTCGAGCTCGTGCTGCCGCGGTTCGGGCTCGCGCGTCTCGCGGCGCGCGGGCGCATCCGTCGCCTGCAGAAGCTCGCGCGGCGGTTCCACGACCTCGCGGCCGACCTCGGCGGGCTCATGATCAAGGTCGGGCAGTTTCTCTCGTCGCGCCTCGACATCCTGCCGCCCGAGATCACGCGCGAGCTCGAGGGGTTGCAAGACGAGGTGGCGCCCGAGCCGCTCGCCGCGATCGTGGCGCAGATCGAGGGCGAGCTGGGCATCCCGCTCGATCGCGCCTTCGCGTCGTTCGAGACCGCACCGATCGCCGCCGCCTCGCTCGGCCAGGCCCACCGGGCGCGGCTGTCGCCTGGCATCGCCGCCGACCTCGGGTTCGAGCAGGTGGTCGTGAAGGTGCTGCGCCCGGGCATCGAGCAGATCGTTGAGGTCGACCTCGCGGCGCTGCGCCGCGTGGGGCGCTGGCTGTCGCGCGTGCGGCTCGTCAATCGGCGGGCGGATGCTCCCGCCCTCGTCGAGGAGTTCGCCGCCACGAGCCTCGCCGAGATCGACTACCGCACCGAGGCCGGAAACGTCGAGCGCTTCGCGGCCAACTTCGCGGCCGACCCGCGCGTCGGCACGCCGACCGTGGTGTGGGAGCGCAGCGCCCGCCGCGTGCTCACCCTGAGCGATGTGACGGCCATCAAGATCACCGACGTCGAGGCGCTGATGGCGGCCGGGATCGACCCGAACGCGGTCGCCGCCGAGCTGGCGCGCGCGACGTTCGAGCAGATCTTCGTCGCCGGGTTCTTCCACGCCGACCCGCACCCCGGCAACATCTTCGTCACACCGGGCGGCGAGGGCGGCTTCGCCCTCACCTACATCGACTTCGGCATGATGGGCGAGATTCCCGACGACCTGCGGCAAGGGTTGCAGCAGTTCATCTTCGCCGTCGCCGCCCGCGACGCCCGCGGTTGGGTGGTCGCGACCCAGCGCCTCGGGGTGCTGCTGCCGAGCGCCGACACGGTCGAGCTCGAGCGCGCCATCACGGCGCTCTTCGACCGCTTCGGCGGCATGGGCGTCGCCGAACTGACGCGCATCGACCCGCGCGAGCTCGAGCAGTTCGCCCTGCAGTTCAGCGAGCTCGTGCGCACCCTGCCGTTCCAGCTGCCCGAGAACTACCTGCTGCTCGTGCGCACCATCTCGCTCATCTCGGGCGTCACGAGCGCCCTCAACCGCGACTTCAACATGTGGGATGCCGTCGACCCCTTCGCCCGCACCCTGCTCAACGGCGGCGGCACCTCGACCCTGCGCTCGGTCGGCCGTGAGGGCATCGCGATTCTGTCGGCGCTCGCGCGCCTGCCCCAACGACTGGATGCTCTGGCCACGCGTCTCGACCGCGGCGAGCTCGCCGTGCGCAGCCCCGAGGTCGAGCAGCGCCTGCGCGTGCTCGATGGCAGCGTGCGCCGCACCACCTCGGCGGTGCTCTTCACCGCGCTGCTGATCGGCGGCGTGCTGCTGCGCCCGAGCGATGAGGTGCTCAGCTGGGTGCTGCTCGGGGCGTCAGCGCTGCCCCTGCTGCACGCCGTGCTGCCCTGGCGCTTGCGCTAGCGGTCGATCGTCAGGCGCTCACCTCGGCGATGAGGCGCTCGACGTCGGCCGGCGTCTGCAGGTAGACGCCGTCAGTGAGGCGCGGGCTGCCACCGAGCGAGGGTTTGTGCGGCTGGCGGTCGGGCCACGCGTCGGCATCGGGCAGGATGGCCGCGGCGTAGAGGCCGCGCGTCGTGGGCTTGAACGAGACCGCGATGCGGCCATCCGCGTAGAACGGAGCGTAGCCACGGCAGGGCTGCAAGGTGAGCGCCGTGTTGTGGGCGGCCGCGACCGCCTGATCGAACAGCGGGCGCTGGTCGGGAAACTTCGCGAACAGCTGCTCGACCAGATCGTCGGGCTGCTGGTAGTGGTTCGTGCCGAGGGTCACCTCTGCAACGGTCTGCGCCTGGATGCGTCCGAGCCCGTGCTCAAGCAGCCGCGCTTCGGCGACCTTCCGATCGGTGATGCCCTCCTCGGCCAAGACCGCCTGCCATTCGGCCAGGTCTTTGCCTGACTTGCGCTTCAAGTTGGCGATGATCGCTTCCCCCATCGCCTTGGGTCCGAGTGCCACTGCGGGGCTCCTTTCGTGACGGTGTGCGGTCTCGTCCGCACCGCAACGCTAGGTCGAGAGCACGGCGCCGCCATAGAACGGAAGCGACACGTTCCGCCATTCGGCGGGCGCGCGACCGGTCAGTCGACGGCACTGGCGCGCATAGTGCGAGCCGTCGGCGTACAGGCCGAGTGCATTGGAGCCACGGTGCTCACGGTCAGCGCGCAACGTTGCCGCAAGCCGTTCAACGGCCGCGATCTGGGTCAGCGACTGCCCGGCGAACCGCCGCATGAGCCGCTGCACCCGGCGGTCGGCCGTCGGCAACGGATCGCCACCGACACGGTGCTGCCACCAGAGCCTCTCGAACTCGTGCTCGTCGGGCGTCACGGTGAGGCTGGCCCGCAGTTCATGCAGCAGCGAGAGCGCGCTGCGATCATCCGCTTCGTCATCGAACAGCCGCAAGACGGGGTGGTCGGATGCTCGCAGCACGTCTCCCCGCAGCTGGGCAGGTGGCCCGAGCATCGCCTTGACCCAGTGCGGAGCCAGCGACCAGATCGCCACGACGTCGTCGAGCACGACGACACCCGGGTGCGGCGGCAGGGCCACGGTCTCGGCTCCGCCGTCGGGCCTGGTGAAGGCGATGACCGCATCGCTGCTCGGCAGGAAAGCGATCGAGCGGCGCTCGACGCGCTCGGCGCGCAGCAGGTACGGCACGGGGCGTCGGTCGAGGCGGTCAGGGAGCACATCTCATTGTGCGGGCCGGAAGAAAGTCGGCGCTGGGTCTCGCTTAGTGAATTGTGATTTACTAATTGTATGGCCCGACCGCGCATGCTCAGCGATGACGAGCTGCTCGACCGCATCGACGCCGCACTCTCGGCGCGCGTGGCGCAGGCGACCTCGGGCTCGTGGAGCCTGCACGATGTCGGCCCGGCCGCCGGCATGTCGGCGGCCGGGCTGCTCAAGCGCTTCGGCTCGAAAGACGGGCTGCTGCACGCGCTGGCGCGGCGCTGGATCGCGCGCATCCCGACCGCGCCGGCGGGCGAGCAGCCGCTCGACGAACTGCGCGCATACGTAGCCGCGTCGTTCGGCGCACCCTCCGATGCCGCGGCGGTGTACGCCCTCGGTGAGGTTCTCGGCGACCTGCGCTCGCCGACACTGACCGCCGCACTGCGCGAGGGCTGGGCCGCGCAGGCCCACTACCTCGAGCAGCTGCTGCGACAACTCGACCTCCCGCGCCTGCACGACGCCCGCCAGGGCGCGCTGCTGCTGCTCGACGCGCTGCACGGCGGGCTCTTCCGGCACGCCGCCGCCCTCGAGCCCACCCCCGCAACCACCACCCTCGACCGAATGCTGGAGACCTGGAGATGACCGAGACCACCACCACCCGCCCTTGGCGCGGCTGCGTCTTCATCGGCGTGAGCCTCGACGGCTTCATCGCCCGCCCCGACGGCGAGCTGTCGTGGCTCACCGACCCGCCCGCGCGCGAGCACGCGATCGCGGCGGCGAGCGCCGACACCCCGGCCGCGCCCGCCCCCGCCCTCGAGTGGGAGACGTTCTTCCCCGCGATCGACACCCTGCTCATCGGGCGGAGCACCTACGAGACCGTGCTGACCTTCGACCCGTGGCCGTTCGACGGCAAGGCGGTCGTCGTGCTCAGTTCCGGGCTGGTCACCGACGACGAGCGCGTCACGGTCGCGCGGTCGCTCGACGAGGCCCGGAGCATCCTGACCGATCGTGGCGCCCGGCGGGTCTACGTCGACGGCGGGCAGACGATCCAGGCGTTCCTGGCGGCCGGGCTCATCGACGAAGTGACCGTGTCGATCGCCCCCGTGCTGATCGGGCAGGGTCGGCGTCTCTTCGGCGACCTCGATCGTGACGTGCTGCTGTCGCTGCGCGGGGTGCACGCCACGCCGGATGACGGGCTCGTGCGCGTGACGTACGACGTGATCCCCGCTACGGTCGGCCCATGACGAAATACCTGATCTCCTTCCCCAGCGGTGTCATGCAGGTCGCCGACGGCGAGTGGGATCAGGTGGTCGAAGAGTCGCACCAGGTCATCCGCGACATGAAGTCGGCCGGGGTGTACGTGTTCGGCGGCGGCATCAACGAAGAGGTCGCGGCAGCCACGGTCGCCGGCGACGGCACCGTCTCGGGCCCCGCCTACGACGCCTTCGCGCGCCTCGACGGCGGGCACACCGTCATCGAGGTGCCGACGCGCGCCGAGGCCGTCGAGTGGGCCCGCCGCGTGGCGGTGGCCTGCCGCTGCCCGCAAGAGCTGCGCGAGTTCATGTACGACCCCGAGAGCTAGCACGGATGCTCGCTAGGGTTGCCCGCATGGGCACACCCGCACGGCTCATCGCCTCGCTCGTCCTCGCGGCCGGGTTCGCGCTCGCGCTCACCCCGACGGCCGCGCAGGCCGCGCCCGTCCGCTCCGACACGAGCGACTTCACGTTCGACGCGTTCGACGTCGACTACACGCTCAGCCGGGAGGCGGACGGCACGGCGACGCTGCTCGTGGTCGAGACGATCGTCGCCCGCTTCCCGGACTTCGATCAGAACCGCGGCATCATCCGGGCGATCCCCGACGACTACGACGGCGTGCCGCTCAACACGCGGGTCTCGAGCATCACCGACCAGAACGGCACCCCGGTCTACTGGGAGTCGAGCTACTCGGGCGGGTTCATCGAGCTCGCGCTCGGCACCGATGAGTTCGTGCGCGGCGTGCAGACCTACGTCATCACCTACACGCAGCAGAACGTCGTGCGCTCATTCGCCGACACCGCGTCGGACGAGTTCTACTGGGACGTCAACGGAACGGGGTGGCAGCAGCCGTTCGGCCGGGTGAGCGCCACGCTGACCCTCGCGCCCGATGTCGCCGCGGCGCTGACAGGCAATGCGGCCTGCTACGTCGGGCCGCAGGGGTCGACCGAGACCTGCCCGATCGAGCGCACCGACGTCGGCTTCACCGCGAGCAGCACCGACCTCGCCCCCGGTGAGACGCTTACGGTCGCGATCGGTTTCGACCCGGGCACCTTCCTGACTCCCGAGCCGACGCCTCCACCCGAGCCACAGGAGGTTCCGCTATGGATGCACCTGCTCTCGGGCGGGGTCGGGCTCGCGAGCCTCGGGGCTCTCGGTGCGGCGATCGCGTCGCGCGTGCGGGCGGGGTCGGGGGCACGCAGTCGCGGCGCGATCATCCCGCAGTACTCCGAGCCGGAGGGCTTCGACATCGTGCAGGCCGCGCACCTCGTCGGGCGACCGGCCTCGGGCATCCCGGCCGCCATCGTGCGGCTGGCGGTGCGCAAGAACCTGCGCATCCTCGCCTATGCGGTCGAGAACGGCTCTGCGCCCTACACCCTGCAGTACCTCAGCGACGACCGCACCGACGTGCTCGACCTCGCACTGCTCGAGGCGATCTTCGGGATCGAACGCGCTCCCGGCGATCTGGCTCCGTACGGCGAGTACGACGCGACGCTGGCCACGCGGCTCACCGATCTGTCGACGCGGGCGGGCGCCTCGATCATCGATGAGGGCTTCAAGCGCACGGCGCCCGGCATCGGGTTCGGCTGGCTCATGCTGTTCGCGCAGTGGCTCTGCATGGCGCTGGCCGGCGCGGCCATCATCGTGTCGGGCGTGCTCTTCATCAATGTCAGTCCGCTCGCGTTCCTGTCGCTGACCGGCGCCTTCATCGCGGGCTTCATCGCGTTCGGCCTCGCGATCCGACCGCAGCAGTTCACCCAGAAGGGTCGCGACGCGCGCGACTACCTCGAGGGCATGCGGCTCTACCTGACGGTCGCCGAAGAAGAGCGGCTGCGCGTGCTGCAGAGCCCGCAGGGCGCCGAGCGCATCGATGTCGGCAATGACCTCGAACTCGTGAAGCTGTACGAGAAGCTGCTGCCGTGGGCGGTCGTCTGGGGCGTCGAAGACCAGTGGATGCGCGAACTCGCCGTGCGCGTCGCCGCCACCGACACGACCCCCGACTGGTTCATCGGCACGAACGGCTTCGACGCCGCACTCTTCAGCACCGCTGTTCGGGGAGTCACCGCCACGACGATCGCCCCCGCCTCGAGCTGGTCGAGCAGCGGCGGCGGCAGCTTCTCGGGCGGCTCGTTCGGCGGCGGCTTCTCGGGCGGAGGCGGTGGTGGCGGCGGTGGCGGCGGGCGCTAGCCCTCGACCGCGGCGCCGGACCCTCTAGGCCCCAACCTCGGCCGCGCGGCGCTCGAGGTGGCGACGCTCGGCCTCGTTGCTCGTGAGCTGCCGGGCGCGTTCGAAGCTCGCCGCGGCGGGGCGGCCCGCCCGCGCGAGAAGCTCCCCGCGCGTCGCGTGGAACAAGTGATACTCGTCGAGCCCGGTGAGGCGATCGAGCACCGCGAGGCCGGCGAGCGGACCGTCGGCCATACCGACCGCAACGGCGCGGTTGAGCTCGACGACGGGGTTGGGGGCCATGCGCCCGAGCTGCGCATACAGCTCGGCGATCGCCGACCAGTCGGTGTCGGCGGCGGTGCGCGCGTTGGCGTGATGCCCCGCGATGATGGCCTGCACCTGGTAGGGGCCGGGCGCCATGCGCGCCATGGCACGGTGCAGGTGGCCGTTCGCCTCGGTGATCGCCGCGAGATCCCACCCCGTGCGATCTTGGTGCTCGAGCAGCACGAGCTCGCCGACCGCATCCACTCGCGAGGCAGAGCGGGCCCGGTGGTAGAGCTCGAGGGCGAGTAGCCCCTCGGCCTCGGCGCTCGCGGGCACCTCGTCGACCACCTGCCGGGTCAGCCGGATGGCCTCGGCCATCAGGTCAACACGCGTCACATGCACAGCCCCGCGCGAGAGGTAGCCCTCGTTGAAGATCAGGTAGAGCACGCGCAGCAGCGCGTCGAGCCGCTCATCGAGGTCGGCGGGAATCGTGAGCGGCATGCCCGCCTCACGAATCTTGCGCTTGGCGCGCACGACGCGCTGCGTGAGCGTGGCTTCGGGCAACAGGTAGGCGGCCGCGACTTCGGCGGCGGTCAATCCGCCCGCCAAGCGCAGAGTCAGTGCGACCTGCGTGTCACGGTCGAGCGCCGGATGGCAGCAGAGCAAGAGCAGCCTGAGGCGTTCGTCGCCGAGAGAAGACGCATCCATGATCAGGTCGTCCTCCTCCTCGGCGTCAGTGGTCGTGTGGTGCGCGGTCAGTTCGGGCGCGGCTGCCTCAAGGCGGCGCCGGGATGCTCGCTCTCGTCGCACCTGGTCGATGAGCGTGTTGCGGGCCACCGTGTAAAGCCACGCGGCAGGGCTCTCGGGAACGCCCGACTGCCACGCGGTCAGTGCGGTGATGAGGGCGTCCTGCACCGCATCGTCGGCGGCATCGAGGTCGCCGAAGCGGCGCGTGAGAAGAGCGAGCACGCGCCCGCTCTCCTCACGCGCCAGCCGGGTGACGGCGTCGGCGATCTCCGCCGAGGGCGCCCCGTTGGTGTCAGCCAGCGTCGGTCAGCCCGCGTCGGGACGGAAGGCGACCGGGCGAATCTCGAGCGAACCGGAGTTCACCGGCAGCTTCTTCGCCAGTGCGATGGCCTCGTCGAGGTTCTCGGCCGAGATCAGGTAGAAGCCGCCGAACTGCTCCTTCGTCTCGGCGAAGGGGCCGTCGACGATCTCGGGGGCCTGCCCCGGCGTGTGGCGCAGGGTCGTGGCCGAGCTGGTGGGTGCCAGGTTCGCGCCGCTGACCCAGTGGCCGCCGTCCATGAGCATCTGGTTGTAGGCGAACCACGAGCCCATGAACTCGTCGAAGCCGGGGTCACCGGGGGCGAGGCGCGGGGAGGACTCGTCGCCGTGGATGAGGATCATGAATTCCATAGTCGTATCTTTCTCTCTCGGGCCAGCGATCTGCTTGCTCTCACTCAGATGACGAAGCACTCACCCGGATTCGACAACCTGAGGAAAACAATCTTTCTCTGTTGTCGCGTCACGCCGTGCGCGCCACCATCGAACGGACAGCAACGACGCGAGTGCAGCGCCGACCGCGTTGATGAGCACGTCGTCGATCGACGAGACCCGACCCAACCGCAGCACGAACTGCAGGGCTTCCACAATGACGGAAAGCCCCGCCACGACGAGCGCGACCACGAGCGGCACCCACGGTGCTCGTGCGAGCCGCAGCCGCATCGGCAGGAAGAACCCGATTGCCGCGAAGGCGAGCAAGTTGCCGACGAGTTGCACGAGCGTGTCGCCGCCCCGCAGCACGTCGAGCAGGTCGCGTAACGGTACGAGCTGCAGCCCGCCGGCTCCACCCGTTGGGGTGAGGATCATCCAGAGCCACGGGGCGGTGCCCACGATCATCCCGACCTCGCTGATGCTCGCGCGCCATGCCCACGATCGCGACCAGCCCGCGCGCCGCCGCGCTCGGATGAGAAACGCGGCGGCGAGCGCGGCGAGGGGCGCGCCGACGAGCAGCGTGATCACGATGATCGTGCCGTACCGCTCTGCGATCGAGCTCACAGTCTCGAGTCTCGCAGAGGGCGACGCAGTGGCCGTTAGCCGCGCTGCCCCGGGCCCGCCCCGATGCCCGAGCCGGCCTGCTGCTCGACGCTGTTGGCGTAGTCGTTGCTCGGGTCGCGGTAGATGGTGTGCACGTGGCCCCAGCCGGCGGTGTTCAGCCCGGCGACGTCGGCCCCGATCGAGCTCTCTTGCGCCTGGAAGCCGACGTAGACGTTCGGGCCCGAGATCGAGAACGAGATGCCGTTGCCCGTCGTCGTGTCGTAGACGGTCGCGCCCGTCCACGCGATCACGGTGCTGTCGAGCGTCGCCTCGATCGCGGCGCGGGTTGCCGCGGTCGACTGCGCGTCGGCCATGCCCGCCCAGTTGGCGATGAGGTCGAGCAGCAGCGACCGCTGCTCGTCGGTGAGGTCGGCGCCGACCAGGCCGGCTCCGACGGGAAAGTCGCAGGTGTCGCCCGGGGCGCACATCGTGACGTCGCCGGCGAGCAGTGTCGCCTGCTGGTCGGCGGTGAGGCTGTCGAAGAAGGCGAAGGCGTCGCTGTAGATGGCGTCGAAAGCACCGACGGTCGACCCATCGGCGGTTGGGTACGCGAGCGGCTGAACACCCAGATGCGTCGGCGCAAAGGTGATCGCGGGGTCGGCAGGGGTGAGCGTCGCGTTGATGCCGAGGTGGTGACCGCCGAACTGCACGGCCCAGCTCGCCGAGTCAGACGGGTCGCCGAAGAAGGCGATGTAGTACTGCCCCAGCGACTCTTCGGTCGTGGTGCTCTTCTCGACGAGGTAGACATCGCCATTCATGATGGTGGCGATCGTCGTGTGGGCCTCGTCGCTCAGTAGGGCCTGCATCACGGTGAGGGCCGCCGCCGTCTGCTCGTCGGTCAGGTCGGCCAGGTTCAGCCCGGCGCGCTGCACGAACGTCACCGGAAAGTTCGTCCACGACGTGCTCTTCGTCGGGTCATCGAAGGCGTAGACGACGCTCGCGCGCTGCTCGTCGCTCAGGGTGGCCAGAAAAGCGTCGGCGGCGTCGGCGGTGGCGGCGATCGTCTCGGCGGTCGTCGACGTCGCGATCGCATCCACCGTTTCGTACGTGGTACCGGATGCGGTGGCGCTCGTCGCCGTGGTGCTCGAGGTGGCCGTGCTCACGGCGGCACTGCAGCCCGCGAGGGTCAGCGAGAGGGCGGCAACAACCGCGGTGGACAGGAAGGCGAGGCGGCGTCGGCCGTGAGGGTGTGGTGTCATGGCCGCCACTCTTCGAGGGTCGCCTATGTCAATCCACTACGCATCCTATGAGAAAAATATGTCTTGTCTGTGGCCTGTCGAGGGCTACGATCGCGTCGAGGAAGGCAGGTGCGACCGATGACCGAGCCGGGCCCCGCCACCGTGGCCGCGTGGATGGCGCACGCCCGCGAGCTTGAGCCCGCATCCGTCGACGGCGTCTCGTACGGCCTGCCCGCCCTGCTGTACCGCGGCAAGCCGCTCGTCGCCGTGGCGCAGACCGCCGCCGGCTACTCGGTGTACCCGTTCAGTGGAGCGGTGGTCGCTGCCGTCGCCCCGCTGCTCGGCGACCTGAAGCGATCGAAGGGCGCCATCGCGTTCACGGATGTTCACCCACTGCCGCGCGAAGCCTTCGACGAGCTCGTCCGCACCCGCCGCGCCGAGATCGACGCCAGCCTCGACGGCTGAGCCCGACGGCGTGGCGCGCGGGGCCCTCGGGATCCCGTGAGGCACTGCGGATAGGTTCGACTCGTGCTCACGAATAGAGGTCACTGACGTGGAGAAGCTGCTGAGCGTTCGCATCCGCCGGTGGTACGTCAAGCTGCTGTTCGTCGTCGGAGTGTGGGCAACAGGGTTGATCTGGATTCCCCTCGACGCTCTCGGTGTGCCCGACATCGCGGTCAGCATCCTGACCACCACGGTGAGCCTGGGCGGCATCCTGTACGGAGCACGGGTCTTCCGAGGAAAGGGTGAGCCCGACGAACCGGCCCGACCCTGGTGGCAGATGACCGCGCGGCGCCGGCTGAGCCGGGTGATCGGCTCACTGGCCACGATCGCGTCGGTGGCCTCCGTCGTGACGCTCGTCGGCGTGGCACTCGGGTGGGAATCAGCCGTTCGCTCGGTCGAGCGCCTGACCCTCAGCGAGTCGATCATCAGCGCGCTCTTCTATGCAACCGTCGCGTTCCTCTACCTGAATTCAGCAGCGCGGTTGCCAAAGCCCGGTCCGCGAGACCGGCCACTGAAACTGGCCAAACCGACGAGGCTGTCGTAGGGCCAGCTCGCACGTCCTCGGCTCAGCGCCGCCCGCGCGCGCCCATCACCGACCGGCTCGTGCGAAACGCCATGCTCGACACCACCGAGACGGCCGACAAGACTGCCGCGAGACTCAGAAACGACCCGATCGACAGCACCGAGAACGCCGACCCAATCGAGCCGATCGACCCCACCGACCCCACGCTGCCCGCCGACAGCACCGAACCCGAGCTGCCCACCGACAACACCGAATTGCGCGAACGGATGCTCAGCAGCGACCCGCTCGACCCGCGACGTTTCGGCATGGGTTCAGAGTAGTTGCGCGGTTCGGGCCGCGCCACGATGAGTCGGTGCCCCTGGAGGGACTCGAACCCCCAACCCTTTCCTTAGGACGGAACTGCTCTTCCATTGAGCTACAGAGGCGGTGCATCCAGTCTATTCGCC
>JAIXXG010000130.1 GCA_027490915.1 Microbacteriaceae bacterium | reverse complement strand
GCCTGCGCCTCGGCGTACTTGTTCTGCCGCATCAGGTCGCCGACCACGCCCGTCGCGACCTTGTCGTACACGCGCTGCTCCATCTGCTTCACCTGCGCGGAGTCGGCAGGGATGCCCATCTCGGCGGCAGCGGAGCGGATGCTGTTCAGGGCGACGCCGATGTTGACGTCGTACTCGTCGCGCCCGAACGGCTGGCCCGTCATCGGGTTGATGGCGTCCTTGTTGGCATAGGCCACGACCGCCTGGTCTGCGTACATCTCGCCACGGGCGATGCCCTCCTGGACGTTGTACTTCTTGACCTGCTCGTTGCGGTGTCCGGCCATGCGCGTCTGGATCGACGCCATGTTGCGCGCGAGGACGGGCGCGAACATGCGCTTCTGCGTCTCGGTCTGGAGTCCGTCCATCGCCGTCGCGCCGATCTGCGACAGGCGTTCGGACGCGGCCCGGAACTGCGTCTCCGATTCCTTCCCCTGCGTTGACAGGTAGGCGCTCGAGAGTTCCCCGAACTGCGTCAGCACGGCGACGTCTGCCTCCTTCGCCGCCGCCTCGTCGAGCGCGTCCTGAAGGCTCGAGCCGACGCGGAACGCCACGTTGCCGGCCTGCGTCATCGTGCGCCCCAGCTCGATCTGCTGCCTCGGGGCGAGGTTCTCCATCGGCGCGACGCCGGGAGCTGCGAACTGGCCGATGTCGCCGCCGCCCTGCGGTGCGACCTGCGGAACGAATGTCGTAGGTACGGTCGGCATGGATCAGAGCCTCTGCGTTGACACGCCGGACAGGAGTTCCTCGATGCGCTTGTTGCGCGCCCAGTTGCTGCCGATGTCGGCGGCGCTTCCGAGCAGACTCGTCCCGAGTGCGAGTCCGGGGTAGATGGTGTTCGCGGTCGCGCGCATGTTCTGCGCGGAGATGTCGCTCATCATCGCCTGCGTCCCGATGTTGAACGCCTGGAGCTTCGCCGCCTCCTGCGCGCGCACGTTCGCCGCGCTCATTGACAGGCGGTCGATCTCCGTCGTGATGTCCATGCTCGCGATGACTTCCTTCGCGGAGCCGACGCCGAGCTGAAGGCCGCGACTCGCCATCGCAGCTCGTGCGCCGGCTCGAGCCTGCGACCGCTGCGCGAGGAACGCGCTCGTCCGCTCCTGCCCCGCGCGACCGATCTCGGCGGCCGTGTACCTCGCCGCACGCTGGTTGACGCGACCCATCTCCGCAGCGAACGCCTGGTTCTGCGCCTGCATGCGGAGTTGGTTCTGCTGGCTCTGCGCCGCATAGAACGACCCGATGGCCCCGGTGACGGCACCGAAGATCGAGACGATTGGGCCGGCCATCTCCAGACCCTGCGCCACGCCGCTCGCCCAGCTCGGGGCGGCACTAGCGTCGCCCGTGTACGTCCAGTTCTGGCTCGGCGTCCATGTCGGGCCGGTCGGGCTTGTTGAAAACGGTGCCTGTACGAGTGCCATGTCAGCCTCCGATTACGACCTCGAGCGTGACCCCGACGATGGTCAGCGGCAGCGGGTCAGACTGCCGCACGAACAGGTATCCGTCCGGGTTCCACGACGGCTTCAGGTCGATGCCGATCTCCTCGGTCTTCAATGCCGGCGGCGAGCCATACGGCTCGGTCGTGCGCTGCTTGAACTCAATGAGCTTCGAGTCGCTCGGGCCAGCGAAGATTCCGCTCGAGCGATACACGCGCAGGTACGCCTTGTTGAGGTTCTTGTTCCTGCCCTGCCCGAACGCCTCCATCTGGATAATCATCGGGAGCGTCTTCAGGTCGGACTGATAGGGCAGACCGACCTGCACGACGGTCGCCGGACGGTCGAGTGTCACCGATCCGGACGACACGACGCGCTGCGTCATCACCGCGCCGTCGCCGAGGATCGACACCGTCTTGCCATTCAGGTGCGACAGGCCGCCGACCGTGTCTCGCGCCCACGCCCAGGTCGTGGTCGGGACGCCACGGAACGCGGTGCCGAGCGTCTTGTCGACGCGCGCCGTGGCAACGGTGGTGGACGAGGTCGAGAGGATCGTCAGCCTGTACTTGGTGCCGTCTGTGTCAGTCAGGACGATGACGTCGCCGACATCGGTCGTGGCCGGGAACGCGAACGTGGTCGCGCTGGCGGTGATCGTGAGGGTCGCCGCCGTCGTCCAATCGCTCCCGGTCGTGACGGTCACGGTCGTTGCCGTGGTGTTCGTGCCGTCGTAGGTCAGGCCGCTGTCAACGAAGAACGCATCCTCGAGCGCGTCGAAGTTGCGCGACGCCATGCGCTCGACGTACCGCTTCGTCGAACCACCGATGGTGCGGTTGACCACGACGTACAGGTAGTCCTCGTCGCCCTCGGAGACGACCGTGCAGCTCTCGAACGCGCCGTTAGTCTGGTGCTGGTGCCACGCGCCGACCTGCTGCTCCGGGATGTACGTCAGCCCGAGCAGCTTGCCGCTCGTTGACACGAACCACAGCAGCGGCTGCGGAGCCTTCGCGTAGCACATGTCAACGATCTCGAGGTCGTCGAACAGGTGCGCCGCGCGGATCGAAAGGTCGCCCGTGATGAACCCGCTCGACTGCCATGAGTAGCCGAGTTCGCGCACGTGGCCGCCGCGAGCCGCGCAGTAAACGACCGCGTTGTTCACGACCACGGGCTGCACGTTGTTCGATCCGATGTACGACTGCGGACGAACCGAGATCGTGGTCGGAGTGAGCGCGTCGCTGTTGATCGGCGAGACGCGCCACTCGGCGGCATTCGTCAGCGCCAGCAGCTGCGTGAGCGGGACGAGGTGCTGGATCGTGTTGTTCTCGCGCGCGGCGACCTTGATGTTGATGCGGTCGGTGTCGAGAAGCGGAGTGTGGTAGATCATGGAACTCTCGGTTCCAGACTCCGTGAACCACATCGACTGCGGTGCCGCATTCGGGCCGGCGAACACGCGGCGCTGCTCGTAGTAGGCGACCGCTCTCGGGTACTGCGTGTCCAGAGCGATGTCGTTGTTCGGGAACGTCACGCCGAGATCCGGCGCGATGTTGTTGTCCTCGAAAGATGTACCCGTCGTCGTCCCGATCAGGGCAGCGATGAATCCGGGCGTTTCCTTGTAGATGCGGTACGAGGCTGCTCCGGATACCGCCGACCACGAAAGCAGGTTGTACGAACCAGGAACGTCGAGATTGTTGAACACGGATCGCAGATCAATGTCCGTACTCTCGCGGCCGTCTGCCGTGACCGACGTCACGCGGTACGTCTGCTTCGGGTACGCAGTCGATCCCGGCTGCACATAACCGCCGCTGATGTATGCGACGAGGGTGGCCGTGTTGATCTGCTGCCCTGTGTCGTACCTCTTGAGTTTGAACGTATTGGCAGTTACGTCCCAAACTGTGTAGAAGTTGTTGTTGATCGTGTTTGGGTTGGTGAACGTCAACTCGCCGATGAAGACGACGTCCCCGTTCGTGAATCCGTGATCGGTCACCGTCGTGAAGATGCCCGGACTGCCGATGGCGACCGCCGTGATGTTGAGCGCCCCGCCACGGTACGGGGTTCCGGTGATCGGCGAAGGCGAGTTGATCGGCGAATAGAAGCTGATGCTCGTCAGAGTCCAATCCGTCGCGCCGTACCGACGCAGCTCGCGCGCGGCATAGGACGGATGGACGAGCGTGACGATGTCGCCGCTCTGCACGTAGTGGATGTCGAACAGGTCGGCCGCAGCGTATGGGTTCGGTATCTCAAGAATCCCCGCCGGCATCGCGTACCAGTAGGTTGCGTTCGGAGGCGCGTTGCCCGTGGTGGCCGCGATGCAGTAGTAGTTCACGCCGCCGCTCGAGACGAGGTCGCCGACGTCATATGAGGTCGCGCCGTTGTAGGCGGCAGGCGTTCCCGGCCCGACCGTCGCTCCCTGCGTGTGGAACCGGAAGTACCCGGCTCCCATCTCCACGACCAGCGTCTGTGTCGGGCTGAACTGGAACGGGATCAGGCGGGTCGCGGACGCGCTGTTCTTCACCTCGCGCACGAACGCAAGGCCGGGACGGTTCTCCACCGCGCCCTGCGGGAGCGCGATGAAGTTGAGCATCGTCGATGCGCCCGTTTGGTACTTGGCGTCGTCGATGCGCCCGAACATCTCCGGGCTGATCTCGCCGCCTGCGAACGAGCGATAGTACGTCCGAGTGCTTGGCATCGGTCAGCGTCCTGAAGTCCAGGGGACGAT
>JAIXXG010000009.1 GCA_027490915.1 Microbacteriaceae bacterium | reverse complement strand
GGCTGCTTCGCCAACCCGCTCGACCAGCTCACCGAGGGCCTCGTCGAGGGCGGTGTCGAGCAGATCATCGAAGACCAGACCGGCGTCGACGTCGACATCGACGGCACGGGCGCCAGCCTTCCGGCCGACTGGCCGGCCGACGTGCCCACCGCCTCGGGCGAGGTCGTGCTCTCGACCGCCACCGGCGGCACCTTCAGCGCCATCCTGACCGTCGCGAACATCGCCGAGGCCGAGAGCGCCTTCGCCGCGATGCTCGACGCTGGCTACACCGAGATCTCGACCCTCGACCTCGGCCAGGGCGGCGTGACGCGCATCTACGAGAACGGCACGTGGAACGTCGGAATCCTGGCCGTCGAGAACGAGGACGGCACGGCGACCATGCAGTACACCATCACGCCCGTCTCGCAGTAGGGCGACGCAGACCCGGGGGCGCGGGCGGGCTCGACACCAGGTCGGGGCCGCCCGCGCAGCTCGTGCGGGCAGACAGCGCGCACGCCGCCACCGCACGGCCCCTCAGTTCTGCTCGCGCAGCTCCGCCTCGAGCTCGGCCCGGCCCTTGATGCCGAGCTTGCGGTACACGCTCGCCAGGTGGTTGTCGACCGTGCGCACCGAGACCCCGAGGCGCTCGGCGATCTCACGGCTCCGCTCACGACGGGCCGCGGCCTGGGCGATGATCCACTCGCGCTCGGTCAGCCCGGTCTCCTTCCGCGACGACCGGATGCTGCGCACCCGTGTCACCGCGAGCCCCAGCTCGGCGGCCCGCACGCGCGCACGCCGCTCGAGCATGCGATCGTCGCCGGCCAAGGCCGCGGCCGCCTCGAGCGCGGCGTGCGCCGTGGCGACGAGTCCCGCGGCCACCACATCGTCGGCCAGGGCGACCACCCGCGCGGGGTCGCGCTCGTCGAGCGCCGAGGCGAGCTGGGCGGCGCGCTCGAGCAGGGGCGCCCCCGAGGCGGCCGCCGCGGCGTCGAGCAGCGGTCGCGCCGCGGTCGCCGCACCGAGGCGCACGGCGACCGACGCCGTGAGGGTCGCGAGCAGGAGGTGGCCGAGCTCGACGCCGCGCTGCACGGCCGGCAGCAGCATCCCGACCGCCGCGTCGACGTCGTCGGCGACCACGGCCAGCCAGGCGCGCGCCTCGGCCTCCTGCAGCACCACCTTCACGTCGTCGCGCTGCGCGGGCTGCAGGGTCGCCAGCAGGGCCTGCGCCTGGTCGGCCTCCCCGCGCTGGGCGTGCGCCGTGGCCGCGAGCGCGATCGCCGGGCCGAGCAGACCCGTGAAGTCGCGCCAGCGCAGCTGATCGACGGCGAGCAGGGCGAGGGGCAGCGCGTCGTCCGGCCGGCCGGCGTGCAGCTCGACGATGGCGAGCGCGTACGACCACACCCCGGCGGCATCGGAGAACGGCTCGAGCCGACGCTGCTCGGCGAAAGTGCGCGCGGCCGCGATGTCGCCCTCGGCGACGTGCACGAGGAAGGCGGAGAGGTCGAGCAGACCGCCGGCGAAGGGCTGCACGGCCGCGAAGCGGTCGGCGAGCGGCCGGCCGCTGTCGACGGCCGCACGGGCCTCGACGACCCGCCCCGCCATCGTCGCCATCATCGCCATGCCGATGGCCGAGTTGAGCGCGGCACCCGGGTCGGCGTCGCCATGCGGCGCGAAGGGCGTGTCGAGTGCGCCCGCGTCGCCGGCCATGAGCCGCCACTTCGCGAGGTCTCCGGCGAGCAGCGCGCCGGCCGGGCCCAGCTCGGGCAGCAGGGCCGTTGCGCGGCGGGCCGCGCGGGCGGGGTCGACCTCCCGCAGCGCGGTGTGCTGACCCCAGCGCACCTCGACGCGGGCCCGACCCTCCGGGTCGACGGCGCGCTCGGCCGCGCGGGCGAAGGCGGCCTCCGCCTGCGCGGGATCGCCGCCGACGGCGCTGAGCGCGCTCGCCGAGACCAGAGCGGCGTGCGCCGCGAGAGCCGCGACGGCGCACGACGGAGCCTCCGGCTCGTGCTCCGCGGCGGCGCCCGCGCCCGCGCCCAGCGCGAGATCGCACGCCGCGAGCGCCGCTTCCGCCGCGCTGAGGGCCCGTGCGTGGTCGCCGGCACGATGGGCGTACTCGGCGGCGGTGACCAGATCGGCGGGGGCGACGTCGCCGCCCGCGTCGGCGAGCAGGCAGATTCCGGTGAAGCGCAGCGCCTCGTCCTCGAGCGCGAGCAGACGCTCGGCGGCCTCTCGCCGACGAGCGGCACGATCGTCGGCGCGCAGGGCTCCGAGCAGCGCCTCGGCGTAGACGGGATGCGCGAGGTGCACGAAGCCCGCCACCGGTCCGACCGCGGGAACCACGACGCCCGCCTCGATGAGGTCGTCGACGATGGGATGCTCCTCCGGCGTGAGCACCGCGCGCGGCCACGGCTGCGCGACTGCGATGAGCTCCGCGACGCGCCGGTCGGCCTCGCCGAGCTCGGCGAGACGGCCGGCCACGGTCTCGACGACGTGCGCCGGCAGTCGCGCTGGCTCGATCTCGAGCCCGTACGGGCCCGGTCGCACGCCGTCGGCGCGCTCGGCCGCGAGCGTGAGCTCGCGCACGAACAGCGGGTTGCCGGCGGTCGCGACGTAGAGGCGCTGCAGCGACTCAGGCCGCGGGTCGGCTCCGAGTCGGCGACGCAGCACGGTGCGCACCTCGTCGAGGCTCAGACCGCTGAGATCGGTGACGTCGACAAGGTCTTCGTGCAGCAGCCGGGCGACGGCGCCGCGCAGGGGGTGCTCGTCCCGTGCCGTGAGCAGTGCGGGCACGCCGAACACCCGCACGAGCTGGTAGAGCGCCGCGGCGGAGGCTTCGTCAAGCAGCGGCGCATCGTCGACCACGATGACGTAGGCGTCGGCGCGGCGGCCGACCAGGGCGACGAGCTCGGCCAGGCGGTCGGCGACGCCGCCGCCGGACGGCCCGCCCGCACGGTCCACCTCCGCGGCGTCGATACCCGCAGCGGACGGCGCCGCCGAGGCGGTCGCGAGCAGGGGGGCGAGTGCCCCGAGGGGCACGGTGCTCAGCTCGGCGAGAGCGACGACCGGCACGACCGTGCGACCTCGGGCGGCGAGCGCCGCCGCGGCCGCCGCCGCGACCGTCGTCTTGCCGACACCGCTCGCTCCGCGCAACAGCTGCGAGCGAGCGGGACGCCGTGCGAGACCTTCGACGAGCGCATCGACGATCGCCGTGCGCGCCACGATGGGCCAGCTCGCCATGCGCGTCCCCTCCGACCGCCGCCGTCAGCACCGGGCGGCCGTCGAGCCCACCCGCTCGAGACCGTAACACGCGGGGCGGCGCGCGGGCTGAGGTGCGCATCCGCTGCGCCGAACGGCACCACGGCTGAGAAAACAGTCGCAGAATCGTGCGTCTGCGCAATGATCGTGCGCACCTCACAACCACGTTCGGCCGCGCGTTGCCTAGGCTCGAAGGGTGCGCGCGCACACGCGCGCCGCATAGCCGTGCTTCCGCCGGCGCACCCCGAGACGACTCGACGAAGGAGGGACCCATGACCGACATCGCCGCCGCCCCCGGCCGCACCATCATCGGAGAGCCCGAGGTCGTCGAGGACGCGCTTCTCGTCGGGCCGACCGCCGCCGCGATCGTCGCCGACCCGCAGTGGGCCGCCCTCAAGGCCGCGGCCGAGGCCATCCGTCCGCACCAGATCAAAGACGGCTCGATCCCGTCGCCGGATGCCCACGCCGAGGCCGCCCGCCACGTCGGCGTCATCGTCGACGCCCTGCGGCACTTCGCTCCGCTCATCCCGTACGACACCGACTACCTGCTCGCCGCGGCCCGCGACTTCGAGGCCTGGCGCGACGGCGGCTTCGACGTGCCCGACTTCTACGACGCACTCGACGCGTTCCGGCCCGCCGACCAGCGCCGTGATGGGGTCGCGCACCTCGTCGTCTTCCCGATGTACACGCAGAACGGCTCGAGCGACCGGCTCGTCGAGGCCGTGGTGTTCGAGGTGATCTGGCCCGAGTTCGTGGCAGAGCTCGAGCGCACCGCCTACGGCAACCCGCTCTACCTCGGCCTGCGGTTCGCCGACTTCACGCCCGGCTACGACACCAACTCGGCCGTGCTCTTCCCCGAGTCGGTCGCCGTCACGCCGCGCGTTCCCGCGGATGCCCCGGAAGGAACCCCGGCGCAGCTGCCCGTGTTCACGTGGGGCGCCATCTTCGCCGACCGCGAGGCGGCCCGCTACCGCCGCGTCGTGCGCGCGGCCGCCGACATCACCAAGCTCGACCTGCCGGCCGACGCCCTCGAGCTGCTCGACGACCAGCAGCTCGCCGAGCGCACCTTCGTGATGTGGGACATGATCCATGACCGGGCGCACATGCGCGGCGACCTGCCGTTCGACCCGTTCATGATCAAGCAGCGCATGCCGTTCTTCCTCTACACGCTGGAGGAGCTGCGCTGCGACCTCACCGCCTTCCGCGAGGCCGTCGCGCTGTGGCGCGCCGAAGGCACCGACGAGGTCACCCGCCGTCACGCCCGCCTCGTGCAGTACGCGGTCATCTTCGACCGCATCTTCCGCTTCGCCCTCACCGGCAGCCGAGTGCGCAACTACGACGGCGTCGGCGGTCAGCTGCTGTTCGCGTGGATGCACCAGAAGGGCGTGCTGCACTGGACCGACACCCAGCTCGCCATCGATTGGGATGCGGTGCCCGACGTCGTCGTGCAGCTCTCCGACGCGATCAACGACCTGTACTGGGCCTCGATCGACCGGCCGAAGGCGGTGCACTGGCTCAAGGCCTACGAGCTCGTGTCGAGCACGCTCACGCCGCACCCGGCCTCGAACTGGGCGCGCGGACTGAGCGACGAGGTGCTCGCCGGGCCGCTGAAGGGCTACACCGACCTCGTGCTCGACGACGAGTTCCCGCTCTCGATGTTCTACGAGGCGCTGCACAAGAAGATGGCGACCGTCATCGAGTCGACCGCGGGCATCACCGGCGCGAGCGACGCCGCGTGAGCCGGGGCGCGGTAGCGCACCCCGACGGCGCCGCCGGTCGCACGGTCGTCGTGGCCGGCGCCGGCGGGGTCGGCGGGCGCGCGGTGTGCGCGGCCCTCAGCCGCGCCGGCGCCCACGTCGTCGCCCTCGGATCGCGCGCCGAGACGCTCGCCGACGTCGAAGCTGCCGAGACCGCGGTGCTCGACCTTGCCGACCCGGCGGCGGTCACCGCGTGGGCGGAGGAGCTGCGCTCGCGCCGGCCGAGCATCGACGGGGTGCTGCACCTCGTCGGCGGCTGGCGCGGCGGCTCGGCCCTGGACGACTTCGACTGGCTCGAGCGTCGCGTGCTCACGACCCTGCGGGTGCTCAGCCGCGAGCTGCGCGACGACCTCGCGGCGTCGACCGCGGGGCGGTTCGCGATCGTGAGCTCCGCATCCGTCGCCCGGCCCACCTGGGGCATGGCCAACTACGTGACCCTCAAGGCCGCCGCCGAGACCTGGGTGCAGGCCATGGCGACCACCTGGCGCACCAAGGAGGTGCCCGCGGCGGCCGTGACCTTCGTGGTCGGCTCGCTCGACGAGATCGGGGTGGTCGAGAACCTCGCCGCGGCGAGCGCCGGGCTGTGGAGCCTGCCCACGGACGAGCTCAACGGCGCCCTCATCGATCTCGGCACGGGAGAATGACCACGTGAGACTCCACGACACCAGCTACCGCGGCTTCGCGAGCGACAATTACGCCGGCGTGCACCCCGAGGTGCTCGCCGCCATCGCCGATGCGAACGGCGGCCACCAGATCGCCTACGGGGAGGACCAGTACACGGCCCGCCTCGCCGAGGTCGTGAAGGCCGAGTT
>JAIXXG010000074.1 GCA_027490915.1 Microbacteriaceae bacterium | reverse complement strand
GTGCCGGTGATCCACTGGCTGGTGCCGTCGGCGGCGGCGGCGCGGCCGTCGAGGCTCGAGGCCCACTTGACGGTGACGAAGGGGCGGCCGAGGCGCACGCTCGTGAGCCAGGGGCGCAGAAGCTCCTCCGCCTCGTCGGCGAGCACGCCGCCCTGCACCGCGATGCCAGCGGCGCGCAGGCGGTCGGCGCCGCCGCCCGCCACTGGGTTGGGGTCGTCGAGCGCGTAGACGACGCGGGAGACCCCGGCGTCGATGAGGGCCTGCGCGCAGGGGCCGGTGCGGCCGGTGTGGTTGCAGGGCTCGAGCGTGACGACGGCGGTGAGACCGCGGGCGTCCGCGAGCTGCGCGAGGGCATCCACCTCGGCGTGTGCGGTGCCGGCGCCGCGGTGCCAGCCCTCGGCGACGACGGTGCCGTCGGCGTCGAGCAGCACGCAGCCGACCTGCGGGTTGTCGCCGACCGCCGGGCCGCGGCTCGCGAGCGCGAGGGCGCGACGCATCGCCGAGACGATGGTCTCGTCGATCGGTGCGCCGCTGGGGGTCATCCGGGGTCCTCGGTCGTGGTCGGGACGGCTCCGGGGGTCGCGTGCGCACGGCAGGCTGCCGCGAGCGTGCTCCTCCCATCCGGACTTTCACCGTCGGCACCGGAATTCCACCGGTTCCACCGTCTCCGAATCGCTTCGGTCGCGGGTAGCGGGCTGTCACCGCCGGCTCGGATTTTCACCGACCCCGGAACACGTACTGCTGTCAGAGTAGTCAACCGCCGCCGCCCTGGGGTATTCCCGTGCCTTGCCTGGGAATGGCGTGCGTGCGCCCTGTGCACCTCCGCGGCTCGAGCGCGGCTCGAGCGCGGTCTGGGAGCGTGCACAGACGTGCACGGGCGTGCGAGACTTCCGGCATGCCCGCGAGCGACCCCGATCACGCGAAGACGGTCGCCGCCCTCACCGCCGCGCAGCGCTACTACCTGCAAGACCTCACCATGGACGCGATCGCGGCCGAGCTCGGCACCTCCCGCTCGACCGTCTCGCGCCTGCTCGCCTACGCGCGCGAGAGCGGGCTCGTCGAGATCCGCATCCGGTCGCCGTTCGACGCGGGGCTCGAGCTCGAGCGCGCGATCCTCGCTCGGCACAAGGTCACCGCCCACGTCGTTCCCGTGCCCGAGTCGATCAGCGACATCGACCGGCTCGAGCGCGTCGCGATGACCGCGGGGCGCATCCTCGGCGGCTTCATCGACTCGAACATGGTCGTCGGGGTCGCCTGGGGGTCGACGCTCGGGGCGATCAGCCGCCACCTCGTGCCGAGCCCCACCCACAACACCGTCGTGGTGCAGATGAACGGCGCCGGCAACGTGCAGACGACGGGCATCGACTACGCCAGCGAGATCCTGCACCGCTTCGGCGAGGCCTTCGGCGCGCAGGTGCAGCAGTTTCCGGTGCCGGCGTTCTTCGACGACCCCGCCACTCGCGACGCCCTGTGGCGCGAGCGCAGCACCAAGCGCCTGCTCGCCGTGCAGGCGCGCATGGACGTCGCCGTGTTCGGGCTCGGCTCGCCCTTCGCCGAGGTGCCCAGCCAGGTGTACATCGGGGGTTACCTCGACGCGGCCGACTACCGCAGCCTCAGCGACGACCGCGTCGTCGGCGACGTCGCCACGGTCTTCTACCGGGAGGACGGCAGCTCTGACGGCATCGCGCTCAACGCCCGCGCCTCGGGGCCGAGCCTCGCCCGCCTGCGCCGGGTGGCCCGCCGCGTCGCGGTCGTCTCCGGGGTGCAGAAGCTGCCGAGCCTGCGCGGCGCGCTCGCCGCCGGCGTGATCACCGACCTCGTGCTCGACGAGGGTCTGGCGGCGGCGCTCGTGAGCCCGCATCCCGCGCGCTGACGTCGCGCTGGGCGATACCTGCACGTTCGTGCAATCGACTTGGCATCGATGCGCACCCGCTTCAGGATGATCGCATGGCCCGCACGCGCGACCCCCAGCCCGCCCGTTCCACCGTCGAGGCGATCCGCCAGCGCCCCGAGTGCGACGTGCTCATCATCGGCGCCGGCATCAACGGCATCGCCACGTTCCGCGACCTCGCCCTCAACGGTGTCGACGTCGTGCTCGTCGAGCGCGACGACTACGTCGCGGGCGCGTCGTCGGGCTCGTCGCACATGATCCACGGCGGCATCCGCTACCTCGAGAACGGCGAGTTCCGGCTCGTGCAGGAGTCGGTGCACGAGCGCAACGCCCTGCTGCGGCTGGCGCCGCACTACGTGCGGCCGCTTCCGACCACGATCCCGATCTTCTCGACCTTCTCGAGCCTGCTCGCCGCGCCGCTGCGGTTCATCGGCATCAAGACGAAGGGCCGCAAAGAGCGCGGGGCGCTCATCATCAAGGTCGGGCTCACGATCTACGACACCTTCTCGCGCGACGGCGGTCGAGTGCCGCGGCACCAGTTCCGCGGCGCGCGCGCGTCGCGCGAGCTGCTGCCCGCCCTGCGTGACGACGTCAAGTGGACGGCGACCTACTACGACGCCTCGATGCACGACCCCGAGCGGCTCGCCCTCGATGTGCTGATGGACGGCGTGGCGGCGGGCGACCACGCGCGCGCATCCAACTACCTCGAGGCCGTGGCGATGGCCGACGACGGCGCCGTCACCGTGCGCGACACCGTGACCGGCGACGAGTTCGCGGTGCGCGCGCGCGTGGTCGTCAACGCCTCGGGCCCGTGGACCGACCTCACCAACACGGCCCTCGGCGAGCCGACGCGCTACATGGGCGGCACGAAGGGCTCGCACATCGTCGTCGACCACCCCGAGCTGCTCGCCGCCTGCAACGGCCGCGAGATCTTCTTCGAGTTCTCGGATGGCCGCATCGTGCTGATCTACCCGCTCAAGGGGCGCGTGCTCATCGGCACCACCGACCTCGCGCACGATATGGCCGAGCCCATCCGCTGCACCGAGGAGGAGGTCGACTACTTCTTCGAGGTCGTGCGGCACGTCTTCCCGGGCATCCCGGTCGACCGCTCGCACATCGTCTTCCGCTTCTCGGGCGTGCGACCCCTGCCGCGGCAGGATGCCGCCTCGACCGGGCAGATCAGCCGCGACTACCGGGTCGAGCAGAGCGACCGCGGCGGCGTGCCCGTGCTGAGCCTCGTCGGCGGCAAGTGGACCACCTTCCGCGCCCTCGGCGAGCAGCTCGCGGGCCGCGTGCTCGGGCTGCTCGGCCGGTCGCGCACGGTGAGCACCGACGGTCGCCTCATCGGCGGGGCCGTGGGCTACCCGACGACCCCCGCCGATCGGGAGGCCTGGCTCGCCGCGCACGGTGCCGTCGTCGGCGCCGACCGCGCCGCCGCGCTGCTCGACCGCTACGGCACGAGCGCTGAGGCGATTATCCGCCGCATCGCGTCGTCGTCGGACGAGCCGCTGGTCGCCGCGCCCGAGTACTCGCGCGCCGAGCTGCAGCACCTGGCCGAGACCGAGCAGGTCGTGCGTCTCGTCGATGTGCTGCTGCGCCGCACGTCGCTCGCGTTCCGCGGGCTCGTCACCGACCCGCTGCTCGTCGAGCTCGCCGAGGTGCTCGGCGACGTGCTCGGCTGGAGCGCCGCCCGTCGCGCCGAGGAGGTCGCCAGTGCCAGGCTGTATCTCGCCGACCGGCACGGCATCGTGCTCGACGAGGCTGCACCGGCCGGCGCGGCAGCGTCGCCGCGTCCCCGTCGCACCACGAAGGGCTGAGCATGACCACCCACATCGTCGCCATCGACCAGGGCACCACGAGCACCCGCGCCGTCATCGTCGACAAGGCCGGAACGATCGTCGCCGTCGGTCAGCAGCCGCACGAGCAGATCTTCCCGCAGGCCGGCTGGGTCGAGCACGACCCGCTTGAGATCTGGACCACCACGCAGGAGGTCATCGGCCAGGCCCTCGGCCACGCGAGCCTCACCCGCCACGACATCGCTGCGGTCGGCATCACCAACCAGCGCGAGACCACCGTCATCTGGGAGCGCGCCACCGGCAAGCCCATCTACAACGCGATCGTCTGGCAGGACACCCGCACGCAGGACGCGGTCGACGCGCTCGCCGCCGGTTCTGATGGCGACGCCGGCGGGGTGCGGCGCTTCGCGCACATCACGGGCCTGCCCCTCGCCACCTACTTCAGCGCCACCAAGATCGGCTGGATTCTCGACCACGTCGACGGTGCCCGTGCACGCGCCGAGGCCGGAGAGCTCGCCTTCGGCACGATCGACACCTGGCTGCTGTGGAACCTCACCGGCGGGCCCGACGGTGGCGTGCACGCCACCGATGTCACCAACGCCTCGCGCACGCTGCTCCTCGACCTCGCCACGCTCGACTGGAGCGACGAGCTGCTCGCGGCGTTCCGCGTGCCGCGCGCCCTGCTGCCCGAGGTGCGGTCGTCGTCGGAGGTGTACGGGGTCGCGCGGTCGAGCTCGCTGCTGCGTGAGGTGCCCGTGGCGGGCATCCTGGGCGATCAGCAGGCCGCGACGTTCGGGCAGGCCGCGTTCGAGGCCGGGGCGTCGAAGAACACCTACGGCACCGGCAACTTCCTGATCGTCAACACCGGTGAGCGCATCGTGCACTCGGATGCGGGGCTGCTGACCACCGTCGCCTACCGGCTCGGCGACGAACCGGCGCGGTACGCCCTCGAGGGGTCGGTCGCCGTGAGCGGGTCGCTCGTGCAGTGGCTGCGCGACAACCTCGGGCTGCTGTCGTCGTCGGCCGAGGTCGAGACGCTCGCCGCCTCGGTGCCCGACAGCGGCGGCGCGTTCATCGTGCCCGCGTTCAGCGGGCTCTTCGCGCCCTACTGGCGGCCCGATGCCCGGGGCGCGATCGTGGGCCTCACCCGGTTCATCACGAAGGCCCACCTGGCGCGCGCCGCACTCGAGGCGACGGCGTTCCAGTCGCGGGAGGTGCTCGACGTCGCCCAGGCGGAGGCCCCGGCGCCGATCACCGAGCTGCGCGTCGACGGCGGCATGACGGCGAACGAGCTGCTCATGCAGTTCCAGGCCGACATCACCGGTCTGCCGGTCGTGCGGCCGAAGATCATCGAAACCACGGCGCTCGGCGCGGCCTACGCCGCGGGGCTGGCCGTCGGATTCTGGTCGTCGCGCGACGAGCTGACCGCTCTCTGGCAGGAGGGTCGGCGCTGGGAGCCGCAGCTGCCCGCCGAGGAGCGCGAGCGCCAGCTGCGCGTCTGGAAGAAGGCGGTCACCCGCACCTTCGACTGGGTCGACCCCGACACGAAGTAGCCGCGCGGCCCCCGCCCGCCCGCCTGCCCGCCGCCGCACCGCCCGCGCCCGCCGCACCCGTTTGTCGGCGGGGTGGGCACGAGCGTCTGCAGAACGGCCCGGCGAGGGCGATTCGCTTCCATCGCGGGCGATTCTGCAGACGTTCGTGCTCGGCACCCCTCCCCACCCGGTCTGCGACTCCTCGCCGTCCGCGAGCCGCGCGCCCCGTCCGTGCGGGTTCGTTGGCAGCCGCACACTCCCCGGCATGCTGCTCGACCCCCCGGGCGTCCACACCCGCCCCGAGCTTCGTGCTCACCTGTCTCGACGCCGGCTCGACCGACTGATCGCCGATGGCGAGATCATCGTCCTCCGGCGGGGCTTGTACGCCGCCGCATCGCTCCCCTCCGCTGCTCAGCAGGCGATCCGTGCCGGGGGAGTGCTGGGGTGCATCTCCGCCGCCGAGTCGTTCGGGCTTTGGCGCCCGCCCGACCCGCGCCTGCACGTGCACTTCGACCGGGCCCGCTCGCGAGCGCGCGGCCCCGCCGTGCGCCACTGGTGGCCGCTCACCGAGCCGGTCGAGCCCGTGCGGACGGGCCTCATCGACACTCTCGTGCACGTGGTGCGGTGCCAGCCGCGTCGCTTCGCCGTTGCGGTGCTCGACAGTGCCCTGCACGCGGGTCTCGTCAGCGTGCGAGAGGTCGAGCACCTGCTCGAGCGGGTTCCTGCTCGTCACCGCTTCGCGGCCGCGCTGCTCGATCCCCGGGCAGAGTCGGGTGTCGAGTCGCTGGTGCGGCTCGCCCTGGTCGATGCGGGCCTGCACTGCGTCAGCCAGGTGGCCCTACCGGGTGTCGGTCGTGTCGACCTGCTGGTCGAGGGACGGGTCGTCGTCGAGGTCGACGGGCGGCTCTGGCATGCCGATCAGCAGCATCGCGACTACGCGCGCGACCTCGCTGCTCAGGCCTCAGGGCGTGCGGTGGTGCGAGCCGACTACCGGCACGCGGTCGACCACGTCGAGCTGGTCGTCCGGGCCGTGCGCGGTGCGCTACGTCGCCCGCGCGCGGTGGTTCTGGTCGGAGGGCGGGCAGGAACATCTGCAGGACTCGCGCGCGAGAGCTGATCCGGGCTCTCGACGACGTTCTGCAGGAGTACGTGCCCACCTCCCGTGGGGAGAGCCCGGCAGCCGCGCGGCGGGCCAGGCGAGTCGGGCGGGCGGCGTCGCAGCGGGCGAACAGGGCGAGCGACGGGTGAGGCGAGCCGGTCGCGCGGCGGGTCAGGCGAGCAGGGCGGGCAGCTCCGACAGCGAGCGGATGCGGGCCACCCCCGCGGGCGGCGCGCCCTCGGCCCCGTCGGTCACGGGGTTGCGGGCGTCGCCGCGGTCGAGCCAGATGCCGAGCATCCCGGCGGCGTGCGCCCCGACCGCGTCGGTGCGCACGCGGTCGCCGACGTACGCGCAGGCCCCGGATTCCACGCCGAGAGCGGCAGCCGCGGCGTCGAAGATGCGCGGGTCGGGCTTGGTGACGCCGAGCTCGCCCGAGGCGAGCAGCCGTCCGCGGCGGCGGGGGTCGTCGAGCGACCCGTCGGCGCGCACGGGGGTGAGGTCGAGCTCGTCCCACAGCGCGATGCGGTGCAGCTTGTCGGTCTGGAACGCGAGGTCGCCGTTCGTGATGACGCCGAGCAGCACGCCGGGCAGGGCGGCCCGCAGCCCGGCGAGCGCGGGCAGCGCGTCGTCGAACAGCCGCCAGGCGTCGCGATAGCCGACGAGGTACGCGTCGAACCAGGCGAGTGCTTGCTCGTCGGTGAGCGCGACGCCGTAGGGGGCGAGCAGGTCGCGCGCCCGCCAGATCCGCTGGCCCAGGTAGGTCAGCTCGCCGGTGAGGTACCGCGTGTAGTGCTGCTCTTCGAGCTCGGCCCAGCGTCGCTGCACGGCGGCCGTGTCGTCCGCGGCGAAGGCACCGCCGGCGAGCCGCTGCGCGCGGGCGATCGCGTCGCTGACCGCGCGGGTGTGCGCCATGAGGGTGTCATCGAGGTCGAACAGCACCGCGCGGATCGAGCGCTCGCCGCGGCTCGGCTCCTCGACGCGCGGGCCGGCACCCGGACCTGAGCCGGCTGCCGCTGCGCGCGCGCCGGCACCCGGACCCGAGCCGGCTGCCACTGCGCGCGAGCCGGCACCCGGACCCGAGCCGGCTGCCGCCTCCGTGCTCACGCCCGCGCGCGCGGCAGAAACCCGACCGCGTCGTACACGCGCTTCAGGGTCGCCTCGGCGATCTGCTCAGCACGGCCCGCGTTCAGGGCCAGCAGGCGGTCGAGCTCGGCGGGGTCGTCGAGCAGCTCGAGCGTCCGCTGCCGGATCGGCGAGAAGGCGTCGACCACGGCGTCGGCGACCGCGCCCTTGAGCGCGCCGTACTGCTGACCGGCGAACGACGCGACGAGAGCATCCACCGTCTCTCCGGTCAGCAGCGACAGGATCGACAGCAGGTTCGACACTCCCGGCTTGGCGGCGGGGTCGTACGACACCACGCCCTCCGAGTCGGTGACGGCCGACTTGACCTTCTTGGCCAGCGCGTTCGGCTCGTCGAGCAGCCACAGGATGCCCGCCGGGCTCTCGCCCGACTTCGACATCTTCGACCCCGGGTTCTGCAGGTCGTAGATCTTCGCGGTCTCCTTCAGAATGCGCACCTCGGGCACGACTAGCGTGTCGCCGAACCGCGCGTTGAAGCGCGTCGCGAGGTCGCGCGTCAACTCGATGTGCTGCCGCTGGTCCTCCCCGACGGGCACGATGGCGGCGTCGTAGAGCAGGATGTCGGCCGCCTGCAGAATCGGGTAGGTGAAGAGTCCGACCGAGGCGAGGTCGGCCCCGCCCTTCGCCGACTTGTCTTTGAACTGCGTCATGCGCGAGGCCTCGCCGAAGCCCGTGATCGTGTTGAGCACCCAGGCGAGCTGGGCGTGCGCGCTCACGTGCGACTGCACGAAGAGCGTCGAATGCTCGGGGTCGATGCCGGCGGCGATGTACTGTGCGGCCGTGCGCCGGGTCTGCTCGCGCAGGGCGGCGGGGTCTTGCGGCACGGTGATGGCGTGCAGGTCGACCACGCAGAACACGGCGTCGTGGGTCGACTGCAGCTCGCGCCACTGCAGCAGGGCTCCGGCGTAGTTGCCGAGGTGCAGGCTGGCGGCGGAGGGCTGCATGCCCGAGAACAGGCGGGGGAGGCTCATGGGGTGTCTTTCGGTGGATGCTCGAGCAACAGGTCAGGGAATCAGGTAGTCGACGACCACGGGCGCGTGGTCGCTCCACCGGGTGTCCCACGAGGGTGCGCGGTCGACCGCGTACGACGTGGCGGTGGCGGCGAGCTCCGGGGTGGCGACGTGGTAGTCGATGCGCCAACCGGTGTCGGTGTCGAAGGCCTGCCCGCGCTGCGACCACCAGGTGTAGGGGCCGGGCACCTCGCCGGCGTGCACGCGGCCCACGTCGACCCACCCGAGGCCGGGGCGCTCGACGCCGTCGACGCACGCGACGGGGGCATCCCGCGGCCCGAAGAAGCGGTCGAAGTAGGCGCGCTCCTCGAGCAGGAAGCCTGCGTTCTTGCGGTTGCCGCGCCAGTTCTTGATGTCGAGCTCGCGGTGGCCGACGTTGAGGTCGCCGACAACGACCGCGTACGGGGTGTGCGCGGCGAGCAGCGGCAGGCGCTCGGTCATCGCATCGAGGAATGTGTACTTCTCGACCTGCTTGGGGGTGTCGACCTCGCCCGAGTGCACGTAGCAGCTGACGACCGTGACGGTGGTGCCGCCCACGTCGAGGTCGGCCTCGAGCCAGCGGCCCGCCGAGTCGAAGTCGTCGGGGCCGAGCGCGACGCGGTGCGCGGCGAACTCCCGGCGGGCGGCGACGGCGACCCCGGCGCGCCCCTTGGCGGTCGCGGCGTCATGCAGCACGACCCAGTCGGGGCCGAGCAGCCCGGTGACGTCGTCGGTCGACGCCCGCACCTCCTGCATCGCCAGCACGTCGACGTCGCGCCCCGCCAGCCAGTCGCCCATGCCCTTGCGGTACGCGGCCCGGATGCCGTTGACGTTGACGCTCGCGACGCGCAGGGGAGTGGCCATACGGCCATCCTACGAGCCGGTCGCGGGATGCTTAGCCGCGGCCCGGCGCCCGGAAGACGGCCCCGACGCGCGCCCAGAAGCCGGGCCGCTCGGGCTCGTCGTCGGTGAGACCGTGCTCGCGCACGAGCGCGCGGGCGCTCTCGAGCCGCGCCTCGAACGCGGCGCGGTCGAGGATCTCGCCCGCGTCGTGGGCCCGGGTGGCGATCCACGCCGCGCTCAGCAGGATCACCTGGCAGACGAGGCTGAACCAGATGAGCAGACCGAGGATGACGGCGAAGGAGGCGATGAGGGGGTTGGACGAGGTGCCGCCGAGCAGCAGGGTTCCGACGACCTTGAGCACGCCGAGGGCGAGGGCGCCGAGCAGGGCTCCCGAGTGGGCGTACCGCCACGGCAGGGCGACCTCGCTGAGCACGCGGAACGCCGCCACGAGCGCGACGTAGTCGATGCCGAACATGATGAGCAGCGAGAGGCTGCGGCCGAGCACGAGGGCGAGGGTCGAGTCGGTGATCCCGAGCACGTCGAGCATCCACGCCGTGGCCTGCGTGCCGACGACGCTGAGCACGGCCGACACGATCAGCAGCAGCCCGAAGCCGAGTGCGAGGCCGACGTCGCGCAGCCGCGACCAGATCAGGTGGTCGGGGGCCGGTGGCAGGTGGAAGAGCTGCCGCACCGCGCCGCGCAGGGCGTGCAGAAACCCCAGGGCGGTGATGAAGAGGCCGACGAGGGCGATGACGCCGGTCACGCCGAACACGCGGGCGTCGAGCAGCACCTGGGCGTCGATCGCACCGCCCTCGCCGAGGTCGATGAGGCCGGGCACGGCCTGCGCGATGATCTGGAGCACGGCATCCTGCAGCCCGATGTTGCCCGAGACGACCGTGCCGGCGATCGCGAAGCCCACCCACAGTCCGGCGAAGCTCGCGAACAGCGCGCGGTACGCGAGGCCCGAGGCCAGGATCGGGCCGGATCGCCCGAGGTAGCGCTGCACGGCGCGCACGATGCGCCACTGCTGCACCCGGGCGGCGAGGTCTTTGGCGCGCTCGATCACGCGTCGAGCCTAGTCAGCCGCCCGAACGCCGAGGGGCCGCGCCACCCTGCGGTGACGCGGCCCCTCGAGTCGGTGCAGTGAGCGCTACGGCTTGCCCCGCAGGATGGCCGCCTTGACCTCCGAGATCGCCTTCGTGACCTCGATGCCGCGCGGGCAGGCCTCCGAGCAGTTGAAGGTCGTGCGGCAGCGCCACACCCCCTCTTTGTCGTTGAGGATGTCGAGGCGCACCTGGGCGGCCTCGTCGCGGCTGTCGAAGATGAAGCGGTGCGCGTTGACGATCGCGGCGGGGCCGAAGTACTGGCCGTCGGTCCAGAACACGGGGCACGACGAGGTGCACGCGGCGCACAGGATGCACTTGGTGGTGTCGTCGAAGCGCGCGCGCTCCTCGATCGACTGCAGGCGCTCCTTCTCGGGCTTCGAGCTGGCCTGCAGGAAGGGCTGCACCTGGCGGTACGACGCGAAGAACGGCTCCATGTCGACGATCAGGTCTTTCTCGAGCGGCAGGCCCTTGATCGCCTCGATGTAGATCGGCTTCGTGATGTCGAGATCCTTGATGAGGGTCTTGCACGCGAGGCGGTTGCGACCGTTGATGCGCATGGCGTCGGAGCCGCAGATGCCGTGGGCGCACGAGCGGCGGAACGACAGCGTGCCGTCCTGCTCCCACTTGATCTTGTGCAGCGCGTCGAGCACGCGGTCGGTCGAGTACATCGGCACGTCGAAGTCCTGCCAGTACGGCTCGGCGTCGACCTCGGGGTCGAAGCGGCGGACGATGACGGTGACCGTGAACTCCTGCACAGCACCGACCTCGGCGGCGGGGGCGGTCGCCATCAGTACTTCCTCTCCATCGGCTGGTAGTGGGTGATCACGACGGGCTTCCAGTCCATGCGGATGTGGTCGCTCGCGTCGGCGCTGTGCGCGTCGCCCGTGAGGTACGCCATCGTGTGCTGCATGTACTCGGCGTCGTTGCGGTCGGGGTAGTCGTCGCGCATGTGGCCGCCGCGGCTCTCCTTGCGGTTGCGGGCCGAGTAGACGACGACCTCGGCGATGTCGAGCAGGAAGCCGAGCTCGATGGCCTCGAGCAGGTCGGTGTTGAACCGCTTGCCCCGGTCGTGGATGCCGATGTTCTGGTAGCGCTCGCGCAGGCTGCGGATGGTCTCGGTGACGCTCGCCAGGCTCTCCTCCGTGCGGAAGACCTGGGCGTTCTTGTCCATCTCCTCCTGCAGCTCCTTGCGCAGCGCGGCGACGCGCTCGGTGCCGTTCGAGCTGCGCAGGCGCTCGACCAGCTCTCGGACATCCTTCGCCGGGTCGGCCGGCAGCGGCACGAAGTCGGCGCTGTTGGCGTACTCGACCGAGTAGCGGCCGGCACGCTTGCCGAAGACGTTGATGTCGAGCAGCGAGTTGGTGCCGAGACGGTTCGAGCCGTGCACCGACACGCAGGCGCACTCGCCCGCGGCGTACAGGCCGGGGATGACCGTGTCGTTGTCGCTCAGCACCTCTGCCTTGATGTTGGTCGGGATGCCGCCCATCGCGTAGTGCGCGGTCGGCATGACCGGCACCGGCTCGACGACCGGGTCGACACCGAGGTACGTGCGGGCGAACTCGGTGATGTCGGGCAGCTTGGTCTCGAGCACCTCGGCGCCCAGGTGGGTGCAGTCGAGCAGCACGTAGTCCTTGTTCGGCCCGGCGCCGCGACCCTCGGCGACCTCCTGCACCATGCAGCGCGAGATGATGTCGCGCGGCGCGAGGTCTTTGATGGTCGGGGCGTAGCGCTCCATGAAGCGCTCGCCGCTGGCGTTGCGCAGGATCGCTCCCTCACCGCGGGCGCCCTCGGTGAGCAGGATGCCCAGGCCGGCCAGCCCGGTCGGGTGGAACTGGAAGAACTCCATGTCCTCGAGCGGGATGCCCTTGCGCCAGACGATGCCCACGCCGTCACCCGTGAGGGTGTGCGCGTTCGAGGTCGTCTTGTAGATCTTGCCGAAGCCGCCGGTGGCGAACACGACGCTCTTCGCGTGGAAGATGTGCAGGTCGCCGGTGGCGAGCTCGTAGGCGACGACGCCCGCGGCCTTGCCCTCGCTCATGATGAGGTCGAGCACGTAGAACTCGTTGTAGAACTCGATGCCGAGCTTGACGCAGTTCTGGAACAGCGTCTGCAGGATCATGTGGCCGGTGCGGTCGGCCGCGTAGCAGGCCCGGCGCACGGGCGCCTTGCCGTGGTCGCGGGTGTGACCGCCGAACCGGCGCTGGTCGATCTTGCCGTCGGGGGTGCGGTTGAACGGCAGGCCCATGTTCTCGAGGTCGATGATCGCGTCGATCGCCTCCTTGGCCAGGATCTCCGCCGCGTCCTGGTCGACGAGGTAGTCGCCGCCCTTGACGGTGTCGAAGGTGTGCCACTCCCAGCTGTCCTCCTCGACGTTCGCGAGCGCGGCGGCCATGCCGCCCTGCGCCGCGCCGGTGTGCGACCGGGTCGGGTACAGCTTCGAGATGACGGCAGTCTTCGCGTTCGGACCGGCCTCGATGGCCGCGCGCATGCCGGCGCCGCCGGCGCCGACGATGACGACGTCGAACTGGTGGTGGTGCTCGACCGGCCCGGCGGGCGCGGCGGTGGTGCTCACGGAAACCGTGCTCTCAGCAGCGGTGGTCACAGGATGTCCTCACAGAACGAAGCGACGAGCTCGGGGTCGGCGCCCGCGGGGCAGGGGTCGAAGGTGGTCAGCACGAGCGTGCCGAGCACGAGCAGCACCGCGGTCGACGCGAGCAGCGCGATGTGCAGGATGCGGCGCACGCGGGCGTTGGCGACGTAGTCGTTGACGATCGTGCGCATGCCGTTGGTGCCGTGGATCAGCGCCAGCCACAGCAGCAGCAGGTCGTAGACGATCCAGAACGGGTCGGCGAGCTTGCCGGCCACGAAGGCGAAGTCGATGCGGTTGATGCCCTCGCCGACCATGAGGTTGACGAAGAGGTGCCCGAAGATCAGCACGACGAGCAGAACGCCCGAGACGCGCATATAGATCCAGCCCCACTTCTCCCAGTTGATGCCGCGCTTGGTGCGGGCGTGCGGGGTGCGGGGGGCATCCAGAGTCATGTCGGTCGTCATCGTCAGCCTCCGAACACGTGCATCAGGTGGCGGGGGGTGAAGCCGATCATCAGCACCAGCCAGACCCCGAGCACGCCGTAGAACATGGCCTTGTGGTGCCGCGTTCCGACGCCCCAGAAGTCGACCAGGATGATGCGCAGGCCGTTGAGCGCGTGGAACCCGATCGCGCCGACGAGGGCGAGCTCACCGAGGCCCATGATCGGCGTCTTGTAGGCGCCGATGACGATGTTGTACGCCTCGGGGCTGACGCGGATCAGCGCGGTGTCGAGAATGTGCACGAGCAGGAAGAAGTAGATGGCGATCCCGGTGATGCGGTGCAGCACCCACGACCACATTCCTTCGTTCCCGCGGTAGAGCGTGCCGCCGGGGATGACCGATCGGCGCGGTGCGGGGACTTCGATGGTTGCCGACGAGCTCGACGCTCCGGCTCCCGTTGCCTTCGCTGGCACGAGAAACCCTCCTCAGGGCAGTGACGACGTGCGCGATCGCTCGCGCGCGTGGACTCCGGCTGGATTCCGAATTCTCGACTGGTGGTCGCCGATACACGCAGTCTACGTCGACTTTCCTGAGTGGTCGGAACGGCTCCCGGATGCCCCGCGGGCGTGCCGATAGGGTGGCGCGCATGCACGCGATCGAGGGCACGCTGCCCGACTTCCACGCGATCATCCCGGCCGGGGGAGTGGGCTCGCGGCTCTGGCCCCTCTCGCGCGCCGAGGCGCCGAAGTTCCTGCACGATCTGACCGGCAGCGGTCACACCCTGCTGCGCGACACCTGGAACCGCATCCTGCCCCTGGCCGGGGCCAGCGGCATCATGGTCGTCACCGGGCGGGCCCATCGGTCGGCGGTGCAGCAGCAGCTGCCCGATCTGGCCGAGGTGAACATCGTGCTCGAGAGCGAGCCGAAAGACTCGTCGGCCGCGATCGGGCTCGCGGCGGCCATCCTGAACCGACGGCACCCGGGGGTCATCGTCGGCTCGTTCGCCGCCGACCACGTCATCAGCGACGCCGAGCGGTTCCGCCACGCGGTGGCCGAGGCCGTGGCGGTCGCCCGCGCGGGCTACATCACGACGATCGGCATCGCGCCGAGCGAGCCCTCGGTGGGCTTCGGCTACATCCGCTGCGGCGAGCCCCTCGCCGTGGAGGGCACGAGCCACGCGCACCTCGTCGAGTCGTTCGTCGAGAAGCCCGACCTCGAGACGGCGACCGCCTATCTCGCCTCGGGCGACTACCTCTGGAACGGCGGGATGTTCATCGCCCGAGCCGACCAGCTGCTCGCCCAGCTGGCCGAGACGCAACCGATGCTGCACGAGGGCCTGCTCGAGATCGCCGCCGCCTGGGACACCTCCAAGCGCGACATCGTCGTCGACGCCGTCTGGCCGCTGCTGCCGAAGATCGCGATCGACTACAGCGTCGCCGAGCCGGCGGCCGCGGCCGGGCGCCTCGCGGTGGTGCGCGGCGACTTCCCCTGGGACGACGTCGGCGACTTCTCGTCGCTCGCGAAGCTGCTGTCGGGCGGTCGCACCGGCGACCTCGCCATCCTCGGCGAGGGCGCGCGCGTGCTCTCCGACGCCTCGAGCGGCGTCGTGGTCACGCAGAGCAAGCGGCTCATCTCGCTCATCGGGGTCACCGACATCGTCGTCGTCGACACACCGGATGCCCTTCTCGTGACCACGCGCGAGCACGCGCAGCGCGTGAAGAAGGTCGTCGACGCGATCAAGCAGGCGGGGCGCGACGACCTGCTCTAGCCGCCGAGCGGCGGTTCGGAGCGGCGCGAGCCCCGCATCCCGCGTGCTCATTCGCGCACGCGCGTGCGCAGGGGCGGGCGCGAGCCGCATGTTTCCGCGGAATGTCACGACGGTCGCGGATTCGTAACGCTTGCATCACCCCGGGCCCCCAGCACTGCTGAACCCCCGGTGCGTTCGCTAACGTGGAGCCAATTCGCTCCAGCGTCCTGCTGGGCAGCAATTTTGGAGGACACAGTGATCACCACTACCCGTAAGCGCGCCTTCGGCGGGCTTGCCCTGCTCGGCGCCAGCGCGCTCGTGCTCGCCGGCTGCGCCGCAGCCCCCGAGGAGACGCCGGAAGAGACCGAGGCGCTCGACTTCCTTCCCTGCATCGTCTCCGACGCCGGTGGCTGGGACGACAAGTCGTTCAACGAGGCCGCCTACGACGGCATCGAGCAGGCCGCGGGCGAGCTCGGTGTCGAGTTCGTCGCCGTCGAGTCGGCCGACGAGAACGCGTACGAGCCGAACGTGCAGCAGCTCGTCGACCAGGGTTGCGACCTGATCATCACGGTCGGCTTCCTCCTCGCCGAGGCGACCACCAACGCCGCCGCCGCGAACCCCGAGATCAACTTCGCGATCATCGACGAGTTCATCGACGCCGAGAACGTCAAGCCGATCCAGTTCAACACGGTCGAGGCCGCGTTCCTCGCGGGCTACGTCGCCGCGAGCTACTCGGAGACCGGCGTCGTCGGCACCTTCGGTGGCATCCCGATCCCGCCCGTCACCATCTTCATGGACGGCTTCGTGCAGGGCGTCGACTACTACAACCAGGAGAAGGGCACCTCGGTGCAGGCTCTCGGGTGGGACCTCGCCGGCCAGACCGGTGCCTTCACCGGTGGCTTCGCCCCCGGCACCGAGGCGCTGACCACGGCCCAGGGCCTGATCGACCAGAACGCTGACGTGCTGCTGCCCGTCGGTGGCCCGATCTACTTCAGCGCCGCCGAGGCCATCCGCGACTCGGGCCGCTCGATCGCCCTCATGGGCGTCGACAAGGACATCTTCGTGTCCGACCCCGACATCGCCGACCTGGTGCTCACCTCGGTGCTGAAGAACATCTCGACCGCTGTCTACGACGTCGTCACCGGCGCCGCGACCGGCGGCTTCGACTCGGCGCCGTACGTCGGCACGCTCGAGAACGGCGGCGTCGGCATCGCCCCGTTCCACGACTTCGAGTCGGCTGTCGACGCGGAGCTCGCGGGTGAGGTCGAGGCCCTGATCGCCGGCATCATCGACGGCTCGATCGAGGTCACCTCGCCGGCGTCGCCCGGTCAGTAAGCAACACCGGTTCCATCCGGGGGAGGCCAGCGCTGCTGGCCTCCCCCGGCCCGTTTCCGGGCATCCTCGCGCTCACGGCCCGTGTGCTCAGATGCGCAGGTTTCTGCTCAGATTCGCCCCCCGGCTCTCCCCTACAGTGGTGACACGAGCACACCGCCGTCGCCTCGGCCTCGCGCGTGCGCCGCATTCCGCATCCGATACCGCGCCGCCCCTGACACCGGCGCAGGAAGGCCAAGGAGCATGAAGCTCGAGCTTCGCGGCATCACCAAGCGCTTCGGAGCGCTGACCGCCAACGATCACATCGACCTCGTCGTCGAGCCGGGAGAGATCCACTGCCTCCTCGGCGAGAACGGCGCCGGCAAGAGCACGCTCATGAACGTGCTCTACGGCCTCTACCAGGCCGACGAGGGCGAGATCCTGCTCGACGATGTCGTGCAGCACTTCGCCGGGCCGGGCGATGCGATGAACGCCGGCATCGGCATGGTGCACCAGCACTTCATGCTCATCCCGGTCTTCACCGTCGCCGAGAACGTCATGCTCGGCCACGAGCAGACGAAGGCGGGCGGCCTGCTCGACCTCGAAGCAGCGCGCGCGATGGTGCGCGAGATCTCGGGCCGCTTCGGCTTCGATATCGACCCCGACGCCCTCATCGAAGACCTCCCCGTCGGCGTGCAGCAGCGGGTCGAGATCATCAAGGCCCTGTCGCGCGACGCGAGCGTGCTCGTCTTCGACGAGCCCACCGCGGTGCTCACGCCGCAGGAGACCGACGAGCTCATGGGCATCATGCGCCAGCTGCGCGACGAGGGCACCTCGATCGTCTTCATCACCCACAAGCTGCGCGAGGTGCGCGAGGTCGCCGACCGCATCACCGTCATCCGGCTCGGCAAGGTCGTGGGCGAGGCCGAGCCCACCGCGACGAACGCCGAGATGGCCTCGCTCATGGTCGGCCGCGCGGTCGAGCTCACCGTCGACAAGGCTCCCGCGCAGCCGGGCGACCCCTCGCTCGTCGTGCAGGACCTCGTCGTGACCGACCCCCGCGGCCAGGTGCTCGTCGACCACGTGTCGTTCACGCTGCACCGCGGCGAGATCCTCGCCATCGCCGGCGTGCAGGGCAACGGCCAGACCGAGCTCACCGAGGCCATCATGGGGCTGCAGTCGCGCGTGCACGGCTCGATCGTGCTCGAGGGCAACGAGCTGGTCGGCGACAGCACCCGCCAGGTGCTCGACGCGGGCGTCGGCTTCGTGCCCGAGGACCGCACGGAGGACGGCCTCGTCGGCACGTTCACGATCGCCGAGAACCTCATGCTCGACCGCTCGACCGGCGAGCCCTTCGTGAAGTGGGGAACCCTGCAGCTCGAGGAGCTCGCCCGCTTCGCCGAGGAGCGCGTGTCGGAGTTCGACGTGCGCACCCAGGGCATCACCCAGCAGGCGGGCCGGCTCTCGGGCGGCAACCAGCAGAAGGTCGTCCTGGCGCGCGAGCTGAGCCGCGATCTCGCCCTCTTCGTGGCCGCGCAGCCGACGCGCGGTCTCGACGTCGGCTCGATCGAGTTCGTGCACAAGCGCATCGTCGCGACGCGCGATGCGGGCATCCCCGTCATCGTCGTCTCGACCGAGCTCGACGAGGTGGCGGCGCTCGCCGACCGCATCGCGGTCATGTACCGGGGGCGCATCGTCGGCATCGTGCCGGGCGACACCCCCCGCGACGTACTCGGATTGATGATGGCCGGCGAGACCCCGGCGGAGGTGGCAGCGTGACCGACGAGACCAAGAAGCCGACCGCGGAGCAGACGGCCGAGGCCGTGCACCAGCAGGTCGTAGCGCACGAGACCGGCCGCGACACGGCTGAGCCGCCGGTGCCCCGCAGCAACCAGATCATCAAGGAGATCTTCGGCGGCAGCGCCGCGATCTCGGTGTTCGCCGTGCTGCTGGCCCTGATCTTCGGCGGCATCCTGATCGTGCTGACCGACGAGGCGGTGGCGCAGACGAGCGCCTACTTCTTCTCGCGGCCCACCGACATGCTGCAGGCGATGTGGGACGCCGTGGCCGGCGCCTACTCGGCCCTGTTCCGCGGCTCGGTGTTCAACTACCTCCGCGCCGACGACTTCGCCGTCGCGATCCGGCCGCTCACCGAGACGCTCGCCAACGCGACCCCGCTCATCGCGGCCGGCCTCGGTGTGGCCCTCGCCTTCCGCGTCGGCCTGTTCAACATCGGTGGTCGCGGCCAGATGCTCATCGCGGCGGCCGCCGCCGGCTACGTCGGGGCGTACATCCCGATGCCGCCGGTGCTGCACCTCGTCGTCGCCCTCATCGTCGGCCTGATCGGCGGGGCACTGTGGGGCGGTCTCGTCGGTCTGCTCAAGGCCCGCACCGGTGCGCACGAGGTGATCGTCACGATCATGCTCAACTACATCGCCTTCTACCTCGTGTCGTTCCTGCTGCGCACCCCCGGCGCGCTGCAGGCACCCGACCAGAACAACCCCAAGAGCGGCCCGATCCTCGAGAGCGCGCAGTTCCCGGCGCTCCTCGGCGATCAGTACAACCTCAACCTCGGGTTCATCCTGGTGATCGTCGCGACGATCTACGTCTGGTACCTGCTCAACCGCTCGGCCATGGGCTTCCGGTTCCGGGCCGTCGGTGAGAACCCGAACGCGGCGCGCGTCGCCGGCATCAAGGTCGAGCGCGTCTACGTGCAGGTGATGCTCATCGCGGGCGCGCTCGTCGGTCTCGCCGGTGTCTACCAGGTGCTCGGCAACTTCACCGGCGGCTTCGCCGCGGGGCTGGATGCGGGCATCGGCTTCGATGCCATCACGGTCGCCCTGCTCGGGCGCTCGAAGCCCGTCGGCGTGTTCTTCGCGGGCATCCTGTTCGGCGGGCTGAAGGCCGGCAGCTACACGATGCAGGCCTCGGAGGGCATCCCGGTCGACATCGTGCTGGTGGTGCAGTCGTTCATCGTGCTCTTCATCGCCGCGCCGCCGCTGGTGCGGGCGATCTTCCGCCTGCCCACCCCTGACCCGCTGTTCCAGTGGCGAACCCCGAAGACTGCCGCGAAGGCGGAGGTGACCAAGTGAGCGTCGTGACGACCACCCGCGAGGCCGGTTCGGGCCTCACCCCCTCGCCCCTCGTGGTGCGCAGCTGGAAGGCGCCGATCGCGTTCGCCGTCTTCACGGTGCTCGGCGCGGTGCTGTTCATCGCGCTCGCGCGCGGCGGCGACACCACCTACCGCCTGAGCAACGACGACGATGCGATCGTGCTGCCGTCGATCGTGCTGCCCGCCGATGCGACGGGCATCGTGACGGTCGTGCTGATGGCCGCGATCGCGGTGTACGCCTTCCTGCGGGTGCGCAATGCCCAGAAGGTGCCGCTCTGGCTCACCACGATCTTCGCCGTGCTGTTCCTGGTCGGGTTCCTGACCTGGGCCGCCGCGGGCTCGACGGTGCCGCTCGTCGGCCTGCTGGCCGGTGCGCTGACGGTGAGCACCCCGCTCATCTTCGGCTCGCTCGGCGGCGTCATCAGCGAGCGGGTCGGTGTGGTCAACATCGCCATCGAGGGCCAGCTGCTCGCCGGGGCCTTCACGGCCGCGCTCGTCGCGACCGCGACCGGCTCGGCGTGGGCCGGGCTCATCGCCGCGATGGTGGCGGGCGCCGCGGTCTCGGCCGTGCTCGCCGCCTTCGCCATCAAGTACCTGGTCGACCAGGTCATCGTCGGTGTCGTGCTCAACGTGCTCGTCATCGGCCTGACGAGCTTCCTCTACTCGACGGTCATGACCGGCGACCCCGACACGTTCAACAACCCCGAGCGGTTCGAGCGGGTCGCGATCCCGCTGCTGAGCGACATCCCCGTCATCGGGCCGATCATCTTCAACCAGTCGATCATCGTCTACGCGATGTTCGCGCTCGTGCCCCTGGTCTGGTTCGGGCTCTTCAAGACCCGCTGGGGCCTGCGCCTGCGCGCGGTCGGTGAGCACCCGAAGGCCGCCGACACGGTCGGCATCAAGGTGGCCCGCACCCGGTTCTGGAACGTGCTCCTCGCCGGCGTGATCGTCGGCGGCGGCGGGGCGTTCTTCACGCTCGTGGCGATCGGCTCGTTCACCAAGGAGATGACGAACGGCGCGGGCTTCATCGCCCTTGCCGCGGTGATCTTCGGCCAGTGGAACCCGATCAAGGCGACCCTCGCGGCCCTGCTCTTCGGCTTCGCGACGAACCTGCAGTCGACGCTGTCGATCGTCGGCTCGCCCGTGCCGAGCGAGTTCATGCTGATGCTGCCCTACCTGGTCACGATCTTCGCGGTCGCCGGCCTGGTCGGCTTCTCGCGGCCGCCGGCGGCCTCGGGCAAGCCCTACGTCAAGTCGTGAGCGCCGCATCCATGAGCGATATCGACTGGGATGCCCTGCGCGCGGTCGCGCTCGACGCGATGTCGCACGCCTACGTGCCGTACTCGAACTTCCCGGTCGGGGTTGCCGCGATCGTCGATGACGGGCGGGTGATCGCGGGCTGCAACGTCGAGAACGCCTCCTACGGGCTCACGCTGTGCGCCGAGTGCGCGCTCGTGTCGACGCTGCACATGACGGGCGGCGGCAAGCTCGTGGCCTTCACGTGCGTCGACGGCAATGGCGGCGCGCTCATGCCCTGCGGACGGTGCCGGCAGCTGCTCTTCGAGCACTCGGCCGAGGGCATGCTGCTCGAGACCGTATCGGGCATCAAGACCATCGATGAGGTGCTGCCCGACGCGTTCGGGCCGCGCACCCTGGAGGAGTACCACTCGTGAGCATCGAGCCGTTCGACGTCGTCGATCTGATCCGCACCAAGCGCGACAAGGGCGCTCTCACCACCGAGCAGATCAGCTGGATGGTCGACGCCTACACGCGCGGCTACGTCGCCGACGAGCAGATGTCGGCCATGACGATGGCGATCTTCCTCAACGGCATGACGCGGGAGGAGGTGCGCGACCTGACGCTCGCGATGGTCGCCACCGGCACCCGCCTCGACTTCTCAGGTCTGTCGAAGAAGACCACCGACAAGCACTCGACCGGCGGCGTCGGCGACAAGATCACGCTGCCGCTCGCGCCGCTCGTCGCCTCGTTCGGGGTCGCGGTGCCGCAGCTCTCCGGCCGCGGACTGGGCCACACAGGCGGCACGCTCGACAAGCTCGAGAGCATCCCGGGCTGGCGGGCGAACGTGAGCGTCGACGAGATGATGGCGCAGCTCGAGAGCGCGGGTGCCGTCGTGTGCGCCGCCGGATCGGGTCTCGCCCCTGCCGACGGCAAGCTCTACGCCCTGCGCGACATCACCGGCACGGTCGAGTGCATCCCGCTCATCGCCTCGTCGATCATGTCGAAGAAGATTGCCGAGGGCACCGCCGCGCTCGTGCTCGACGTCAAGTTCGGCTCGGGCGCGTTCCTGAAGGACATCGAGCAGTCGCGCGAACTCGCGAAGGTCATGGTCCGGCTCGGCGAAGACGCGGGCGTCGCCACGCGCGCCGTGCTCACCAACATGAACGTTCCGCTGGGCCTCGCGATCGGCAACGCCAACGAGGTGCGCGAATCGGTCGAGGTGCTCGCCGGCGGCGGACCCGCCGACGTCGTCGAGCTGACCGTCACGCTCGCCCGCCACATGCTCGAGCTCGCCGGCATCACCGACGCCGACGTCGAGGGCGCCCTGCAGAACGGGCAGGCCATGAGCACCTGGCGCGCGATGATCACGGCCCAGGGCGGTGACCCGGATGCGCCGCTCGCGACCGCGAACGAGCACCACGTCGTCGTGGCCGAGCGAGACGGCGTGCTCGTCGAGCAGCACGCGCTGCCCTTCGGCATTGCCGCCTGGCGCCTCGGCGCGGGTCGTGCGCGCAAGGAGGACCCGGTTGACCACGCGGCGGGCATCGACCTGCACGCGAAGCCCGGTGACACCGTGACGAAGGGCCAGCCGCTGTTCACGATGCACACCAACGAGCCGGCGCGGTTCGAGCGGGCGCTCGAGGCGCTCGCGGGCGGCTACCGCATTGGGGATGCGGGCGAGGCCGTGCACACCGGCGGCCCGCTCGTCGCGGGCGTCGTCGACTAGACCTCCACCGCGCCGATGCGCTCGAGCGCATCGACCACCAGACCCCAGAAGCGGTCGTTGTCGATGTCGAGGGCGACCTGCGTCGTGCATCCCTCGGGGGCGGGGCCGCGCAGATCGGCCACGGTCATGCCGAGCGTGAGCCCGCCGGTCAGCTCGACGTCGAGGGGGGCCTTCACGACGCGCAGCAGCGTGGGGTCGATGAGGTAGGCGACCGCGCACGGGTCGTGCACGGGCGGGTGGTCGAAGCCCTGCGCGTCTTTATACGAGTGGGCGAAGAACGCGAGCAGCTCGCCGACGAAGCGGGCGGGCGCGGTGCCGACGGCGGCGATGCGCGCGGCGACCTCATCGGTCGCGAGCGCCCGGTGCGTGGCATCGAGCCCGATCATCGTCAGCGGCCAGGGCTCGTTGAAGACGATGTGCGCCGCCTCGGGGTCGATGATGATGTTGAACTCGGCGACGGCACTCCAGTTGCCGACGTGCACGCCGCCGCCCATCAGCACGACTTGCTTGACGCGCTCGGCGAGGCGCGGCTCCTTCCGAACCGCGAGCGCGATGTTGGTGAGGGCCCCGGTCGGCACGAGCGACACGGTCTTCGGCGGGTGGCTCATGACGGTGTCGATGATGAGGTCGACCGCGTGGCGCGGGTCGAGCTCGACGACCGGCTCGGGCAGCACGGGCCCGTCGAGGCCCGACTCGCCGTGGATGTCCGGGGCCGTCTCGACCCGGCGCACGAGGGGCCGGTGGGCTCCGCGGGCGATGGGCACCGCATCCATGCCGATGACGCGCGCGACCGAGAGCGCGTTGCGCGTGACCTTCTCGATGGTCTGGTTGCCCATGACCGTCGTGACGGCGAGCAGGTCGATGGCCGGCGAGCCGTGGGCGAGCAGCATCGCGACGGCGTCGTCGTGGCCGGGGTCGCAGTCGAGGATGATCTTCTCGGGCGCGGGGGTGGTCGTCATGCGGCGAGTCTACCGGTGAGATGCATATATGAAAACGAGTTGCGCATGTGTAGAGTCTGGCCATGAGTGCCCACCGCTCCAACCCGACCGACCTCGCCGCCCGCGGCGCCGCCCGCATCGAGTGGATCCGCTCGCGCATGCCGCTGCTCGCCGAGGTGCGGGCGCGGTTCGCCGACGAGCAGCCCTTCGCCGGGCAGCGCATCGGCATGTCGCTGCACCTCGAGCCGAAGACGGCCGTGCTGCTCGAGACGCTGCACGCCGGCGGGGCCGAGATCGTCGCCACGGGCAACCACGGCTCGACGCAGGACGACATCGTGGCGGTGCTGCGGCAGCAGGGCATGACCGTGCACGGCAGCCGCGCCGACACCCTCGACGACCACCACGCGAACGTCGCCGCCGTCGATGCAGCCCGGCCCAGCATCCTGCTCGACAACGGCGCCGATCTCGCCGCTCTCGCTGCCGCGCGCATCGACGACGCGGCCGTGGCCGCCGGCGACCCGACGGGCGCAACCGGCATCATCGGTGGCACCGAGGAGACCACGAGCGGCGGCCTGCGCCTGCGGGCCGAGCTCGCCGGCCGCCTGCCGTTTCCGATCATCGTCATCAACGACTCGCTGCTGAAGGCCATCGGCGAGAACAAGCACTCGGTCGGCCAGTCGGTCGTCGAGAGCATCATGCGCATCACCAACCTGCGTATCGCCGGCCGACGGTTCGTCGTGGCCGGCTACGGCTGGTGCGGGCGGGGAATCGCGCAGTACCTGCGGGCGATGGGCGGGAAGGTCGCCATCACCGAGATCGACGACCTGAAGGCCTTCGAGGCCGCGTGGGACGGCTACCGGGTCGGCGGCATCGTCGATCTCGCGAGCTGGGCCGAGGTGCTCATCACCGCCACGGGCCACGCCGATGTCGTGACCGACGAGGTCGTCGACGCGCTGCCCGACGGCGCGGTGCTCGCCAACGCCGGGCACTTTCCGTGGGAGATCGATGTGCCCGCCCTCTACGCCCGCGCCGTGCGCCGCACGACTCTCGACGAGGCGATCGAGCGCATCGACCTGCCGGGCGGCCGGCACGTCGTGCTGCTTGCCGAGGGGCGCATGATGAACCTCGCGGGCCGCGAGCCCAAGGGCAACTCGATCGAGGCCATGGATCTCGGGTTTCTGCTGCAGGCGCTCTCGCTCGAGCGCGTGGTGCGCGGCGGCCCGGCGCTGGTCGCGGGCGCGCAGCCGGTTCCCGACGACATCGAGCGCCACATCGCCCGGCGGATGCTCGCCGCCATGGGCGCGCACCGATGAGCTCCCCGGGGCCCGACTACCGCTCGCCCGCGGTCGAGAAGGCCCTCGACGTGCTCGAACTGCTCGCCGAGAGCCCGGAGCCGCTCACGCAGTCGCAGGTCGCCGAGGCGACCGGCCGCAGTGTGGGGCAGCTCTTCCGCGTGCTCGCGACGCTCGAGCGGCGCGGGTTCGTCGTGCGCGAGCGCGGCGGCGGCTACCTGCTCGCCACGCGCCTGTTCGACCTCGCCCACCGGCATGAGCCGCTGCGGGGCCTGCGCGCGGCCGCCCTGCCGGTGATGCATGAGCTGGCCGACCGGGTGCGGCAGAGCTGCAACCTCGCGGTGCTCGACGGCGACCGGGTGCGCGTCGTGGCGCAGGTCGAGTCGCCCGCCGACTTCGGGTACCGCGTGCGGGTCGGGGCGCTGTTCGACGCCGAGGCGACGGCGACCGGGGAGGTGCTGCGCGGCGCCGCCGAGGCGGTGCGGGCCGACGCGCTGCAGCCGGGCATCACCGACGTGGTGGTGGGCGTGCGCGGGGCCGACGGCACCATCGTCGCGGCACTGACCGTGCCCTACGTCAGCACGAGCTTCAGCACGGTCGCGCACGACGAGGTGGTGGCGCAGGCGCGCCGCGCGGCGCGCGCGATCGAGCGCGCTCTCGGATGGTCGCCCGGTGGTCACGACGAGATAACGAACCGGTAGGTTTGTGGGTATGACGACGGCGACACAGAACCTCCTTCCCGGCACCGAGATCGCGATCGAATCGCTGCCGAAGGTGTCGCTGCACGACCACCTCGACGGCGGCCTGCGGCCGCAGACGATCATCGAGCTCGCCGACGCGATCGGCCTCGAGCTGCCGGCGACCGACGCCGAGAGCCTCGGCGCCTGGTTCGCCGAGAAGAGCGACTCGGGCTCGCTCGTCGAGTACCTGAAGACCTTCGATGTGACCACCGCCGTCATGCAGACGCGCGAGGGCCTCGAGCGGGTCGCGCGCGAGTTCGTGCTCGACCTCGCCGCCGACGGCGTCGTGTGGGGCGAGATCCGGTGGGCTCCCGAGCAGCACCTCACGCGCGGGCTGAGCCTCGACGAGACGGTGGAGGCCGTGCAGGCGGGGCTGGACGCCGGAGTGGAGGAGGCGCGCGGCGCGGGCCACCGCATCCGTGTCGGCCAGCTCGTGAGCGCCATGCGCCATGCCGATCGGGGTCGCGAGATCGCCGAGCTCGCCCTGCGCCACCGCGACCGCGGCGTGGTCGGCTTCGACATCGCCGGGGCGGAGGCGGGGTTCCCCGCCGGTCGCCTGAAAGACGCCTTCGACCTGCTCGCCGCGAGCTTCTTCCCGGCCACGGTGCACGCCGGCGAGGCCGACGGCATCGAGTCGATCCGCGGCGCGCTGCTCGACGGTCGCGCGCTGCGCCTCGGCCACGGGGTGCGCCTGCTGGAGGACATCACCCTGAGCGACGAGGGCGGCAGCACGATCGCGACGCTCGGCCCGATCGCCGAGTGGGTGAAAGACCGCCAGATCACCCTCGAGACCAGCCCGAGCTCGAACCTGCAGACGGGCGCGATCGCCGCCTGGGGCGACGCGATGGTCGACCACCCGCTCGACCTCTTCTACCAGCTGGGCTTCCGCGTCACCGTCAACACCGACAACCGCCTCATGAGCGCGACCACGCTGAGCCGCGAGCTCGCTCTCGTCGCGGAGGCCTTCGGCTACGACCTCGACGACCTGCTCGCGCTGCAGCTCAACGCGGCGCAGTCGGCGTTCCTGCCGGTGGAGGACCGCGAGGCGCTCATGGACACCATCATCGACGGCTTCGAGGCTGCCCTGTGACGCTGCCCGCCCTCGCCGATCGCGCCATCGTGCTGCACGCGCGTGCGGCAGACTGGCGCGAGGCCATCAAGCTCGCCGGCGACGCGCTCGTCGACAGCGGCTGCACGACGGGCGAGTACACCGAGGCGATGATCCGCATGGTGGATGCGCACGGCCCGTACATCGTGATCGCACCCGGCCTGGCTCTCGCCCACGCGCGCCCCGGCCCCGAGGTGCGCTGCGACGGCCTGTCGATCGTCACCCTGGCCGAGCCGGTCGAGTTCGGCCACGCGCACAACGACCCGGTGCGGGTCGTCATCGGGCTCGCCGGTGCCGCGGCCGACAGCCACCTGGCCGCGGTCGCCGAGCTCGCGAACGCCTTCAACAACCCGGCGGTCATCCCGGCGATCGCCGAGGCGGGCTCGCGCGACGAGGTGCGCCGCCTGCTCGGTGCGGGCACCGGCGCCGAGGCCCCCGCGTGAAGATCGTCACGATCTGCGGGGCCGGCATCGGCACGAGCGGCATCCTGAAGGTCAACGCCGAGCGGGCGCTGCAGCGGCTCGGCCTCTCGGCCACCGTCGTCGCCGCCGACATCGGATCGGTCGCGCGTGTGGCGGCCGACGCCCAGGTGATCCTGACGAGCGCCGAGTTCGTCGAGGCGATCGGCGCGACGCGCGCCGACGTCATCGTGATCGAGAACTACTTCGACGGCGAGGAGCTCGCCGGCAAGCTCGAGGCCGCGCTGGGCTGAGCGCCCGGCGTGCCGCCGAGCCGCGCGCCGGGATCGGCGCCGGGCTCAGCTCTGCGCGGCGCGCCCGCGGCCGAGCAGCAGCGCCACGGCGACGCCGAGCGCCGTGAGGGGCGCGATGTACGGCGCGAACGAGAACAGCGCGAGCGAGACGAGCAGGCCGACTCCGGCGGCGACGGCGATGCGGCGCCCGAGGGTGCGGGCCTCCTGCGCGAGCGCCAGCAGCGCGGCGGCCGCGAACGCCGCCGCGACCCCGGTCGACAGCAGCAGCACCCACGGCACGAGCGGGCCGAGCGGCAGCAGCACCGATCCGGGCAGCGCGAGCCCCTCGACGAGGAGCGCGAGCGGGCGGATGAGCAGCACGAGGTAGGCCGTCAGCAGCGCGCCCACGGGCTCGGCGCGACGCCCGATGAGCGCGTGGGCCGCCGTCAGCAGGGGAACGAAGCCGAGGAAGGCCAGCGCGTTGCCGAGCACGAGGGCGCGATCGCCCTCCGTCGTGCTCGCGGTCGCCTCACCGGGCGTGAGGGCGAGCGACGGCACGAGCACGGCTCCGACGAGCATCATGCCGACGGCGACGAGGGCCCACGCGGCTCCCGCGCGGCGGCTGGGCGCGGCGGTGAGGCGCGCGAGCGCTGCGGTCGGCTGGTCGCCGGTCGACCCGGCTCGGGGCGAGGTGGTCACGGGTGCACCTTTCTGCGCAGGGCGAGGAGGGTCGTCGCGACGGCGACGAAGGCGAGCACGAGAGCGCCGCTCGGCAGCACGACGAGCAGCCAGACGATCGCGCCCGTCACGGCGAGCATGAGCGCGGTGCCGGCGCGGGCGCCGGCGGCCCGCCGGGCGAGCAGCGCGGTCAGCACGGCGACCACGACGGCCTGCACGAGCACGGCGATGAGCACGACGAGTTCGACGGGCGCCGTGAGCATCGCCGCCGAGGCCGCGATGAGCAGGCCACCGGCCACCGTGAGCGACTCGCGCGTCGCCGCGGCCACGCGCAGCAGCAGCGCGGCCTGCACCAGCAGAGGAACAGCGCCGAGGGATGCGAGCGCGAAGCCCTGTCCGGCGACGAGCAGCCCTGCCTCCGCCGCGGCGGCCCCGCCGGCCCAGGCGAGCGCGACCACGAGCACCGCCCCGACCCCGAGCCCGATGCTCGCCCGACGCTCGCGCGACGACCAGGGCAGCATCGGCCGGGGCGCGCGCGGCACGGGCGGCAGCCCGGGCAGCCCGCGCACGCCGATGCCGCGCCCGGCGGCGCCCTCCGGCAGCGCGGCGGCGCGCGACGCCTGCTCGGCCTCGAGCTCCTTCCGTCGCGCGAGCTCGCGCTCCGTGCGGGCTCCGCGCGCGCGGTCGAGCACCCCGATGCCGACAGCGCCCGCCATCACCAGAGCGGGGCTGATGCCCGCGACCATGAACGGCAGGGCGATACCCGCCCCCGCGATTCCCGCCCAGACATGCGCCACCATCGGGTCGACATAGGGGCGGATCAGCACGACGGCGGAGGCGGAGGCCGCGGCGGTCGCCACCGCGACCACCACCCCCACCTGCAGGTCGATGACGCCGATCGCACGGTCCGGACCGATCGTGAGCAGGGCCAGCACGGCGACGGCGGCGAGCGCGCTCGCGATCGCCATGACGATGGCCGAGACGGCCGCGGTGCGAGAGAGTCGGTCGAAGCCGCGACGGTTGTAGAGCATCCCGAGCCCGATCGCCGCCAGCAGCACCGCGATCGTTGTCGGCAGCGAGCTGAGGGCGCTGATGAGCTGCGCCTGCGCGAGAAGCTCGAGGTCGGGCTGGTCGGTGCCCGGTGACCCGACCGGTCCGAACACATCCGGCAGCGGCATGAGCCCGAGAACCCCGATCACCTGACCGGATGCCCAGCTCACGAGCGCCGCGAACCACAGCCCGACCACCGGGGTCGGCAGCAGCGGCTGCCTCTCGCGCACGTCGAACGTCAGGTCGCTCACGCCGTTACCCTAGCCGAGCTGCAGTGAGCAAGCCTCGGCCCCGTCAGACGATGAGCTGGCGCATGCCGGCCTCGAGCGCGGCGACCTCGGCCTGCGCGGCGGCCCGGCGCTCGTCGACCGAGCCCTGGTCGCTCGACGCGTCGATGTAGACCTTGACCTTCGGCTCGGTGCCGCTCGGCCGCACGATGACGCGGGCGCCGCCGTGCATCCAGAACCGCAGGATGTCGCTCGGCGGGAAGACCCCGAAGCCGCCCGAGAAGTCGTCGACCTGGCTGACGCGCACGCCGCCGATCTCGTTGGGCGGGTTGTCGCGCAGGGCCGCCATGATCGCGCCGATGCGGCTGAGGTCGGTGACCCGCAGCGAGACCTGGGCGCTCGCGAACGCGCCGAAGCGCTCGTCGAAGTCGCGCTGGTGCTCGGCGAGCGTGCGGCCGGCGGCCTTGAGCTCGCCGGCGAGGGCGAGCAGGTCGACGGCGGCCGAGATGCCGTCTTTGTCGCGCACCTTCTCGGGGTCGACGAGGTAGCCGAGCGCCTCTTCGTAGCCGTAGGCGAGGCCGCCGACGCGCGAGATCCACTTGAAGCCCGTGAGGGTGTCGCTGTAGCTCACCCCGTAGGCGCCGGCGACCGCCGCGAGAGCGGGGGAGGAGACGAGCGACGCGGCGAACTTCGCCTGGCGCTCCTCGCGCTGCAGGCGCTCGGCGGCTCGCCAGCCGAGCAGCGCGCCGACCTCGTTGCCGCTCAGGCGGCGCCAGCCCTCGGGAGTGCTGGGGTCGGGGATCGCCACCGCGAGGCGGTCGGCATCGGGATCGTTGGCGATGATGAGCTCGGCGTCGGCCGCGCGGGCCGTCGCGAACGACAGATCCATCGCGCCCGGCTCCTCGGGGTTGGGGAACGCCACCGTCGGGAACGTGCCGTCGGGCTCGATCTGCTCGGCCACGACCGTGGGCTCGCCGAGGCCCGCCGCGGCGAACGTGCGCCGGGCGACCTCCCACCCGACGCCGTGCATCGCCGTGTAGACGAAGCGCACCGGGTCGATCACGGGCGACTCGGCCGTGCGGGTGACGAGGGCGGCCGTGCGATCGACGTAGGCGTCGACGACGCTCTCGTCGGCGAGCTCGAACGCCGTCGATCGCGGCAGCTCGCCCATCACGCTCGTGTCGGCCACCGCGAGGATCGCCTGGTGGATCGCCTCGTCGGTCGGGGCGACGATCTGCGAACCGCCGTCACGGCCGCCCAGGTACACCTTGTAGCCGTTGTCGCGCGGCGGGTTGTGGCTCGCCGTCACCATGACGCCGGCACTCACGCCGAGGTGCCGCACCGCGAAGGCGAGCACGGGCGTCGGCAGCGCGCGCGGCAGCAGCACGACGCGCACGCCCGCCCCGGCCATGAGCTCGGCCGAGTCGCGCGCGAACACGTCGCTGTTGACGCGGCCGTCGTAGCCGATGACGACGCTGGCGTTCTCGTCGCGCTCGAGCAGCCAGCGGGCGAATCCGGTGGCCGCCTGGGCCACGAGCACCCGGTTCATGCGGTTCGAGCCCGCGCCGAGCTCACCACGCAGGCCCGCGGTGCCGAACGTCAGGCGGGTGTCGAAGCGGTCGCGGAGGGCATCCATCGCCGCCGCATCGCCGCCCTCGGCGGCCGGGATGAGCGCCTCGAGCTCGGCGCGCGTCTCGGGGTCGGGGTCTTGCTCGAGCCACGACTTGGCCCGGTCGAGAGTGGTCATGAGTGACTCCCTACAGCGCGATGGTGATCAGAGTGCAGCGACGATGCGGGCCAGCAGGGCGCTGATCACCGGTTCGGCATCCTTGCCCGCCTGGATGACCTCGGCGTGGCTGAGCGGCTCGGGCGAGATGCCCGCGGCGAGGTTGGTGATGAGCGAGAGGCCCAGCACCTCCATGCCCGCCTGGCGCGCGGCGATCGCCTCGAGGGCCGTCGACATGCCGACGATGTGGCCACCCATGGCCTTCGCCATCTGCACCTCGGCGGGCGTCTCGTAGTGCGGCCCGCGGAACTGCACGTACACGCCCTCGTCGAGGCTCGGGTCGACCTCGTGGGCGAGGGCGCGCAGCCGCTGCGCGTACAGGTCGGTGAGGTCGATGAAGGTCGCGCCCTCCAACGGCGAGTTCGCCGTCAGGTTGAGGTGGTCGCTGATGAGCACGGGCGTGCCCGGCTTCCAGTGCGGCTTGATGCCGCCCGCGCCGTTGGTGAGGATCATGACGGAGGCGCCGGCCGCCGCCGCGGTGCGCACCGAGTGCACGACCCGGCGCACCCCGTGGTTCTCGTAGTAGTGGGTGCGGGCGCCGATGACGAGCGCACGCTTGCCGCTCGGCAGCAGGATCGAGCGCAGGGTGCCGACGTGGCCCTCGAGCGCGGGCTTGCTGAAGCCCGCGATGTCGGTGGCGGGGATGGTGTGCGTGGTCTCGCCGATGAGGTCGGCGGCCTTCGCCCAGCCCGAGCCGAGGGTGAGGGCGATGTCGTGGCGCTCGACCCCCGTCGCCTCGGCGAGCTGCGCGGCCGCCTGAGCGGCGACGGCGAAGGGGTCGGCGTGCGGGTCGTCGAGGGGATTCGCGGCGGTGTGGGACATGCCTGCCAGCCTACTGACGCGCCCCTCGCGCCGCCGCTGACTGCTCGAATGAGGGCCTGGATGCGGGAGGATGGTGAGCATGACGACACTCTTCGACCGCAAGCAGCGCATCGCCGTTCTCGGCGGCGGCCCGGGCGGCTACGAGGCCGCGCTCGCCGGAGCGCAGCTGGGGGCCGAGGTGACGCTCGTCGAGCGCGCCGGCGTGGGCGGCTCGGCCGTGCTCACCGACGTCGTGCCCTCGAAGACCCTCATCGCGACGGCCGAGGCCGCCGGGGCGATCGCCGGCGCCGGCGAACTCGGCGTGCAGTTCTTCGCGCGCGGCGAGAGCGGGCGCGCGGTCAAGCCCGAGCTGGCCGTCAACCTCGCGCAGGTCAACAAGCGCGTGCTGCGGCTCGCGCAGGAGCAGAGCGACGACATGCGCCAGCAGCTGCTCGACGCCGGCGTGCGCATCATCGTCGGCGAGGGGCGCCTCGACGGCCCGCAGCGCGTCGTCGTGTCGACCGGGCAGGGCAAGAAGCGCACCGACTTCGACCAGTGCGACGCCGACACGGTCATCGTCGCCGTCGGCGCGAGCCCGCGCGAGCTGCCGAGCGCGCAGCCCGACGGCGAGCGCATCCTCACCTGGACCCAGCTCTACCGCCTCGACACCGTGCCCGAGCACCTCATCGTCGTCGGCTCGGGTGTCACGGGTGCCGAGTTCGCCTCCGCCTACCGCGCGCTCGGCGCGCAGGTGACCCTCGTGTCGAGCCGCGACCAGGTGCTGCCGGGGGAGGACGCCGATGCCGCCCAGGTGCTCGAGACGGTGTTCCGCCGCAACGGCATGACCGTGCTCTCGAAGAGCCGCGCCGACTCGGTGGTGCGCAGCGGCGACGGTGTCGTCGTGACCCTCGCCGACGGGCGCGTCATCGAGGGCTCGCACTGCCTCATGGCCGTCGGCTCGATCCCCAACACCGCGGGCATCGGGCTCGAGGATGCGGGGGTGCAGGTCACCGCATCCGGCCACATCGCCGTCAACAAGGTGGCCCGCACCTCGATGCCGAGCGTCTACGCGGTCGGCGACTGCAGCGACTCGCTGCCGCTGGCCTCGGTCGCCTCGATGCAGGGGCGCACCGCGGTGTACCACGCGATGGGCGACGCCGTCACGCCGCTGACCCTGCGCAACGTCACGTCGAACATCTTCACCGCGCCCGAGATCGCCACCGTCGGCTTCTCGCAGAAGCAGATCGAGGAGGGCGCGACGCGCGGCGTCGTGCACAAGCTCATGCTCGAGACCAACCCGCGCGCGAAGATGCAGGGCGTCAGCGACGGCTTCATCAAGCTCTTCGCCGCCCGCACCTCGGGCACCGTCATCGGCGGCGTCATCGTCGCCCCGCGCGCCTCCGAGCTCATCCTGCCCGTCGCCCTCGCCGTCGAGCACCGCCTCACGGTCGATCAGCTGGCGCGCGCCTACTCGGTGTACCCCTCGCTGTCGGGCGGCATCACGGATGCGGCGCGCGCCATGCACGTCGGCCGCGACTAGTGGCTGCCGCCGCCATCGAGCTCCCCGCGCGACGCGTGCTCGTCGCCTGCCTCATCGGCGTCGGGCTGCTCGTGTCGGCGCACGCCGTGCGCTCGGCCCTCGTGCTCGCGTGGCCCGAGCCGACGCTGTTGCAGGGCGAGCTGCTGCGCATCCTGTCGATCGGCGCCGAGTCGGGGCTCGCGACCTGGTTCACGCTGCTCATGATGCTGTCGACCGCGCTCGTCGCCGTGCTCATCGGCGTCGCCGAGCGCGCGGCCGGGGCGCCCCGCTCGGGGTACTGGTTCGGGGTCGCGGCGGTGATGCTGCTGGCGTCGCTCGACGAGCAGATCCAGCTGCACGAGATGTGGGTCGAGCCGTTCCGGGCGCTCCTCTCGATCACGACCGGGCCGTTCCTGCTGGCGTGGGTCATCCCGGCGCTCATCGTCGCGGCGCTCGTGGCGCTGATCTTCGTGCCGTGGGTGGTGCGCCTGCCCGCCCGCACGCGGCTGTGGGCGATCGCGGCGGTCGCGCTCTGGATCGCCGGCGCCGCGGGCATGGAGATGGTCGACAGTGCCACCTTCGAGTGGCGGCAGGCGATGGATCCCGTGCGAGCGCACTGGGTGAGCGCGATCATCTACACGACCGAGGAGGCCATGGAGATGCTCGGCGTGGCCGTGCTGCTGCACACCCTGCTGGTGCACGCCCGCGAGCATGCACCGGCCGCGCTCGGGGCGCGCATCCGCATCGTCTGAGCGGCGACCGCGCCGCGGGCGCCTAGTCGACGATGCTGAGCAGCACGTGGCCCGATGCCACGGTGTCGCCGACAGCGGCGCCGATGCTGGCGACGGTGCCCGACTTGTGGGCGGTCATCGGCTGCTCCATCTTCATGGCCTCGAGCACGACGACGAGGTCGCCCGCGACCACGCTGTCGCCCTCGGCCACCGCGATCTTCACGACCGTGGCCTGCATGGGGCTCTTCACCGCGTCGCCCGAGGCGCCCGCGGCCACGCGCGATCCGCCCCGCCGCGACGGGGGAGCGGTGAGCGCCGTCGAGGCGCGCGAGGCGGATGCGGGGGCCAGGTTCTCGGGCAGCGACACCTCGAGGCGCTTGCCGGCGACCTCCACGACCACCGTGTGGCGGGCGGTCGGGGCCGCGAGCGGCTCGGCGAGCGAGCCGCTCCAGGGCTCGAGCTGGTTGTCGAACTCGGTCTCGATCCACCGCGTGTAGACGCTGAACGGCTGGCCGTCGGCGGGCGCGAAAGCCGGGTCGTCGACGATCGCGCGGTGGAAGGGCAGCACGGTCGGCAGCCCGGCGACCTCGAACTCGGCGAGGGCGCGGCGCGAGCGCTCGAGCGCGTCGTCGCGCGTCTTGCCGGTGACGATGAGCTTCGCGAGCAGCGAGTCGAAGGCACCCGAGATGACGTCGCCCGTGGTGACGCCCGAGTCGACGCGCACGCCGGGGCCGCCCGGGAAGCGCAGGGCGTGCACCGGCCCGGGCATCGGCAGAAAGTTCAGGCCCGGGTCCTCCCCGTTGATGCGGAACTCGAACGAGTGGCCGTGCGCCACCGGGTCGTCGTAGCCGATCTCCTCGCCCTCGGCGAGCCGGAACTGCTCGCGCACGAGGTCGATGCCCGTGACCTCCTCCGAGACCGGGTGCTCGACCTGCAGGCGGGTGTTGACCTCGAGGAACGACACGGTGCCGTCGGCACCGATGAGGAACTCGCAGGTGCCGGCACCGAGGTAGCCGACCTCCTTGAGGATGGCCTTCGACGACGAGTAGAGCAGCTCGATCTGCTCGGGGGTGAGGAACGGCGCGGGAGCCTCCTCGACGAGCTTCTGGTGGCGGCGCTGCAGCGAGCAGTCGCGCGTCGAGATGACGACGACGTTGCCGTGCGCGTCGGCGAGGCACTGGGTCTCGACGTGGCGCGGCTTGTCGAGGTACTTCTCGACGAAGCACTCGCCGCGACCGAACGCGGCGACGGCCTCGCGGGTGGCCGACTCGAAGAGCTCGGGCACCTCCTCGCGCGTGCGGGCGACCTTGAGGCCGCGGCCGCCACCGCCGAAGGCGGCCTTGATGGCGACGGGCAGCCCGTGCTCGTCGACGAACGCGAGCACCTCGTCGGCGCCGCTCACCGGGTTCAGGGTTCCCGGCGCCAGGGGCGCGCCGACCTTCTCGGCGATGTGGCGGGCGCTGACCTTGTCGCCGAGCTTCTCGATGGCCTCGGGCGACGGCCCGACCCAGATGAGCCCGGCGTCGATCACGGCGCGGGCGAAGTCGGCGTTCTCGGCGAGAAACCCGTAGCCCGGGTGCACGGCGTTCGCTCCCGACCGGCGGGCGACGCTGAGCAGCTTCTCGATGACGAGGTACGTCTCGGCGCTCGTCGACCCGTTGAGGGCGTAGGCCTCGTCGGCGAGGCGCACGTGGCGGGCATCCCGGTCTTGATCGGCGTAGACGGCGACGGTGGCGATGCCGGCGTCGCGGGCGGCGCGGATGACGCGGACGGCGATCTCGCCTCGGTTGGCGATGAGGATCTTCGTGATGCGGGCCATGGTTCCCCAGCCTAGGGGTGCGCCGGGTGCCCCGGTTTGGCGGTGCGCCACAAAAGGAGGGCGGGAGGGTTAGCGGATACCGGGATCGGCCGTCAGCGGTTCCAGAGGTCGGTCCATCGGCCGCCGAGTTCGTGCACGAGCTTGCGCAGCAGCGGCACCGAGAGACCGACGACCGTGTGCGGGTCGCCCTCGATGCGGTCGATGAAGCCCGCGCCCTTCGAGTCGATCGTGAAGGCCCCGGCGACCTTCAGCGGCTCGCCGGTGGCGATGTAGGCGTCGATCTCGTCGGTCTCGATGTCGTCGGCGAAGTGCACCGTCGCGTGCGAGGCCCGACCGGTCGCCCCGCGCAGCCGCCCCCCGCGATGGTCGATGAGCCAGTGCCCCGAGTGCAGCACGCCGCTGCGCCCCCGCTGGGCGAGCCAGCGCTCGCGGGCGATGTGCGCCTCGTGCGGCTTGCCGTAGACCGTGCCGTCGAGCTCGAACGCTGAGTCGCCGCCGAGGATGAACCCGTCGACGCCGGCCGGCTCGAGCCCCGCGGCCGCGAGCACCGCCGGGTCGAGCCCCGCTTCGGCCTTCAGCCGCGCGAGCAGCTGCACCATCTCGGCGGCCGGCAGCGCGCCATCGGGATGCTGCGCCGCAGCCGCGGCGACGGCCGCCTCCTCATCCACCCCGGGCGCGAACGCGACCGGCTCGATGCCGACCGCCCGCAGCGTCGCGAGGCGGGCGGGCGACGTCGAGGCGAGGTAGAGGCGCACGCCTCGATGCTACGGCGCGCACCTAGGCTGAACGCATGGGTGAGCACATCGGCACGGAGATCGAACTGACCGTCGACAAGATCGCCCACGGCGGCATCGCGGTCGGGCGGCTTGACGGGCGGGTGGTCTTCGTCTCCGACGCCATTCCGGGCGAGACGGTGCGGGCGCGCGTGAGCGACGACCGCAAGAAGAGCTTCTGGCGCGCCGACACCGTCGCCGTGCTCGAGCCGAGCCCGCACCGCCGCGAGCACGTCTGGGCGGCCGCCGGTCTCGACCGCGACCCGCGGGGGCGCGCCGGCGGCGCCGAGTTCGGCCACATCGCTCTCGCCCACCAGCGCGAGCTCAAGCGCCAGGTGCTCGTCGAGTCGCTGCAGCGCTTCGCCGGCCTCGCGCTGGAGGAGCTGCCGGGGGGCCCGACCGCCCTGCAGGTCGAGGCGCTGCCCGGCGACGCCGCGGCGAACGGCCTGGGCTGGCGCACGCGCATCCGACTGCACGTCGACGCGCAGGGTCGGCTCGGACCGATGGCGTCGCGCTCGCACACGGTCATCCCCTTGACGGATGCGCCGCTCGCGACCCCCGCGGTGCAGGCCGCGATCCCCTTTGCCGAGCGGTTCACCGGCCTGGGCACCCTCGATGTGCTCGCGCCGACCGTGGGCGAGCCGCGCCTGGTGATCGGGGAGCAGAAGCCGACCGTCATCCGCGAGGTCGTCCGGGGCCGGGAGTTCCAGCTCGACGACACCGGCTTCTGGCAGGTGCACCGCGAGGCGCCCGCCGCTCTCAGCGTGGCCGTGCAGGAGGCGATCGTGCCCGAGCTGTTCGACCCGCGCGCCCGCAACCTCGACCTGTACGGCGGGGTCGGACTGCTCGCGGCCGCGGTGGCCGAGCGCTTCGGGGCGAGCACGAGCATCACGAGCGTCGAGGCCGACGAGCGCGCGACCGATCACGCGAGCGAGAACCTCGCCGGGTGGGTGGGGGCCTCGGCCGAGCCCGGCCGCGTCGATCGCTGGCTGCGGGCGCTCGACGCCGGTGCCGCGGCCGCCGAGCGCGACCGGCTGCGCGCCGCGACGGTGGTGCTCGATCCGCCGCGGGCCGGGGCCGGAACCGAGGTGATGCAGCTGCTCGGCCGCCTCGCCCCCGCGCAGCTGGTCTACGTCGCCTGCGACCCGGTCGCGCTCGCGCGCGATGCGGCGCTCGCCGCGGCCGACGGGTATCGGATGGTGAGCATCCGGGCCTTCGATCTGTTCCCGCACACGCACCACCTGGAGGCCGTCGCGACCTTCGTGCGCGACTGACGATCGCCAGGGTCCGGCACGCGGCGATCGCGCGCGCGGCGCGCCATGCCCCCCGCGGGGGGCCTGTGCGCGGCTACCATGAGAGCAGTGCGCCGGAGGTGTCGGCCTCGCGCCATCCACGATGAAGGGTCTGGGTCTGCAGCAGTGGTCGCCCCGGTGAGCAAGAGCGTTCGCGTCGCGATCGTCGACGACCACGAGTCGGTGCGGCTCGGTCTGCAGGCGGCCTTCCAGAACGCGGGCTTCACCGTCGTGACGACCTCGGCGAGCGTGCCCGAGCTGGTGGAGGCCCTCGACGGGCGCGAGCTCGACGTCGTGGTTCTCGACCTGTCGCTCGGCGACGGCTCGAGCGTCACCGAGAACGTGAAGGCCGTGCAGGCGCTCGGCGCCGGCGTGCTCGTGCACTCGATCGCCGATCGCGTGGCGAGCGTGCGCGAGGCGCTCGCGGCCGGTGCCGCCGGTGTGATCCCGAAGTCGTCGGCGACCAGCACGGTCATCGCCGCGGCCGAGACCGTCGCGCACGGCGAGGTGCTCAACAACCTCGAGTGGGCGAGCGCGATCGATGCCGACCGCGACTTCGCGAAGGCCCAGCTCGGGCGTCGCGAGCGCGAGATCCTGCACCTGTACGCGAGCGGCCTGCCGCTCAAGCTCGCCGCCCAGCAGCTCGGCATCGGGTACTCGACGGCGCGCGAGTACCTCGACCGCATCCGTGCGAAGTACGTCGAGGTCGGCCGCCCGGCGCCGACGAAGGTCGACCTGCTGCGGCGCGCGGTCGAAGACGGCATCCTCCCGGGTCTCGATCCCGATGGTGATGAGTCGGCCTGACGCGGACCCGGCCGTCGCGACCGGTGCGCCCTCGGGGCGGCGCGCGTCGCGACGCGAATCGCGGCGGGAGTCGCGGCTCGACCCGCAGCGGGCACCGCAGCGCACGCCGCTGAGCCGCAAGCGCGTCGACACGGTGGTGTCGCGCTCGGTCGCGTGGTTCGGCATCGTGTTCGGGCTGCAGGCGGTGCCAGGACTGCTCAGCCAGTACGCCCTCGGGCAGCCGCTCTGGTCGGCGCTCGCGGTCGGTGCGATCTACGGCTCGCTGCTGACCGCTCTGCTGTGCTCGACGATCAAGCGCTGGGTGGTGGGCTCGCACCTGCTGGTCTCGTTCGTGTACGTCGTGGCCCTCGTGACCTGGCCCTTCTTCCTCGCCGACCCGGCGGTGCCGCAGCAGGGCGATCACTGGCTCTACCAGTTGACCACCGTGGCGACGGCGACGGCCGCGATCGGCTTCCGGGTGCGCGGGGCACTGGCCTACCTCATCATCGTGCCGCTAATCTACGGCATCATCCGGGCCACGCCGCAGGGCGGCGGCGGGCCCTGGGAGCTCGGGCTGTTCAACGCGATCTACGCGATCATCCTCGGCGGCGCCGTGCTCGTCATCGTCACGATGACCCGTGCGGCCGCGACGTCGGTCGACGAGGCTCAGGGGGCCGCGCTCGACCGCTATTCGCGCGCGGTGCGGCAGCATGCGACCGAGGTCGAGCGCGTGCACGTCGACTCGATCGTGCACGACAGCGTGCTCACCACCCTGCTGACGGCCGCTCGCGCCGAGACGCCCGAGCAGAAGGCCCTCTCGGCGCAGATGGCGGCCAACGCGATGCGCCATCTCGACGAGGCGGCTCTGGTCTCGCCCGATGACGGCTCCACGGTGCGCTTCCGGCAGCTGGCCGACCGCATCGTGACCGCCGCTCGGCAGATGCCCGTGCCGTTCTCGGTGCGGGTGCGGTCGCTCGACACGCGCGTGATCCCCGCCGCGCAGGCCGAGGCCCTCTACTCGGCGGCTGTGCAGGCGATGATGAACAGCGTGCAGCACGCGGGCGGCCCCGAGGTGCGCCGCTGGCTCAAGGTGTCGGGCGTGCACGGCGGAGCGGTCGAGATCGAGGTCGGCGACGCCGGCGGCGGCTTCGACCCCGAGCAGGTGCCGGCCGAGCGGCTCGGCGTGCGGCGCTCGATCGTCGAGCGCACGGCGAACGCGGGTGGTCAGGCCGCGCTGCGCACCGCCATCGGCCGCGGAACGGTCGTCGTGCTCTCGTGGCCCGTCTTCACGGCACCGGATGCGGAGCCCTCATCGTTCGATGAGGCGGGCGGCACGGCATGAGAATCGGAGTTCCCCGCGCCCTCATCGTGACCATGGCCGCGATCTTCTCGGCGTACCACATCGTTCTCGGCCTCTACACGATCGATGTGCCGGCGAACCCGATCCCGGTGCTCGCCGCGATGGCGCTGTACGCCGGGGCAACGACCGTCAGCCTGCTGCCCGGGCAGCCCGAGCGCATGCCGACCTCGATGGCGATCGCCAACGTGCTGGTGTGCATCGCGATGGCGCTGCTCATCGCCCCGCAGCTCGACCCGGCGCGCGAGGGCGGGCTCGGCTACGCCACCTGGTACGTGGCGGCCATCGGCACGCTCATGACCATCACCTCCACGCGCCGCCGGCACCTGTTCGCCTGGATCGGCATCGCGGCCCTCGTCGTGCACACGATCGTCTGGGGCGGCCCGGGGCTGCTGCTCGGCATCGGCGTCATCGGCAGCGCCGCCTGGGTGGCGGTGTCGCACATCCTGTCGCGCGCTCTGCTCAAGGCCTCGGCCGACGCCGCCCGATTCGCTCGCGCCGAGCGCGAGGCGACCGATTGGCAGGCCGCGCAGGAGGCGCACCTCTACGAGCGGCAGTTCCGCCTCGGGCAGACCAGCACGATGGCGGTGCCCATGCTGCGCGCCATCGAGCAGTCGGGTGGCGAGCTGACGGAGGAGCAGCGGCAGGAGTGCCTGCACCTCGAGGGAGCCATCCGTGACGAGATCCGCGGTCGTCGTCTGCTCGACGATGAGGTGCGCCGCGAGGTGATGGCCGCGCGCCGACGCGGGGTGACGGTCACGCTCTTCGACGAGGGCGGGCTCGATGAGCTCGACGACCCGTCGCTAGCGCGCGTGCTCGGAACCCTCGCCGAGGCGATCCGGTCGACCTCGGCGACGCGCGTGATCGCCCGCACGGCCCCGCCCGACTCCGACATCGCGGTCACGGTGGTGGGGCTGACCCCGTCGGCCACGGCGCGCGCCCGTGAGCTGGGCGAGAGCGACGACGACGATGACGATTCCGTCGACCTGTGGCTCGAGATCCCGCGCACCAGCCGCTGAGAGGTCGTTAACGATCGAAGGGCCGGAGTACCCATCTCCGGCCCTTCGTCATGTTCGAGGGAGACCTGCAACCCGAATGCCGATCTCCCTCGCCCCCCAATCCCAATTCCGCTACCCGTGCGGTCGTTGCGATCGGTCGTGAGCCGTAGAGTCGGCTCACCTGACGTATTCAGAATGCCGGAGCGATCCGCCCCGCACAGTCGTCATTTTGGGGGACGACGGGGGACAGATTTTGTACCCCGACCCCGCGAGAGGCCCGGATTTCCGCGGTTCTTCGGTCACGCATCCGGACCGAACTGGGTACATGGCCCCCGAAAGCGGGGTACCCGCGGCCGCTCAGCAGCCGCGCATGCCCGCGGTCGCCGCCCAGGCTCCCGGGCCGGGGGCGATCGGTGCGCGCATGCCCCGGGCGCTGCGCCGCCAGCGGTCGGCGCGCGGCTCGAGCCGCTCGGCTCCGCGCGCCGCCTGCTCGGCGAGCACGGCCATGATCACCGCGTGGGCGGCGGCGAGCTCCTCGTCGGTGGGGTTGCCCGCCACGACGCGCATGGTGGGCACCGCATCCGGGGCCGTCTCGGCCGGCGGGGTGTCGCTCGGGGGCACGGTCGTCACAGCGGGATGTTCCCGTGCTTCTTCGGCGGCAGGCTCGCGCGCTTGCCCTTGAGGGCCCGCAGCGCCTTGATGACGGCGACGCGGGTGGCGGCCGGCTCGATGATGCCGTCGAGCTCGCCGCGCTCGGCCGCGAGGAAGGGGCTGGCCACGTTGTAGGTGTACTCGTTCGCCAGCCGGGTGCGCACCGCCGCGACGTCCTCACCGGCCGCCTCGGCCGCCTTGATCTCGTTGCGGTACAGGATGTTCACCGCGCCCTGCCCGCCCATGACGGCGATCTCGGCCGTCGGCCAGGCGAGGTTCATGTCGGCACCGAGCTGCTTCGACCCCATGACGATGTAGGCGCCGCCGTAGGCCTTGCGCGTGATGACGGTGACGAGCGGCACGGTCGCCTCGGCGTAGGCGTACAGCAGCTTGGCGCCGCGGCGGATGACGCCGGTCCACTCCTGGTCGGTGCCGGGCAGGTAGCCGGGCACGTCGACGAGGGTGAGGATCGGGATCGAGAACGCGTCGCAGAACCGCACGAAGCGCGCGGCCTTCTCGCCCGCGTCGATGTTGAGGGTTCCGGCCATGGCGTTCGGCTGGTTGGCGATGACACCGACGCTGCGGCCCTCGACGCGCGCGAAGCCGATGACGATGTTCGGCGCGAACAACGGCTGCACCTCGAGGAACGAGCCCTCGTCGACGACGTGGTCGATGATGTCGACGACGTCGTACGGCTGGTTGGGGCTGTCGGGCACCATCGTGTTGAGCTTGCGGTCGTCGTCGGTGATCTCGAGCTCGACGGCGGCGTCGTACTGCGGCAGCTCGGCGAGGTTGTTGTCGGGCAGGTAGCTCAGCAGCGCGCGGGCGAAGTCGAACGCGTCGTGCTCGTCCTCGGCGAGGTAGTGCGACACGCCCGAGGTGCGGTTGTGGGTGAGCGCGCCGCCGAGCTCCTCCATGCCGACGTCCTCGCCCGTCACCGTCTTGATGACGTCGGGGCCGGTGACGAACATCTGGCTGGTCTTGTCGACCATGATCACGAAGTCGGTGAGGGCGGGCGAGTAGACCGCACCGCCGGCGGCGGGGCCGCAGATGATCGAGATCTGCGGGATCACGCCGCTCGCGGCCGTGTTGCGGCGGAAGATCTCGCCGTACTTGCCGAGGGCGACGACGCCCTCCTGGATGCGGGCACCGCCCGAGTCGAGGATGCCGATGATCGGCACGCCGGTCTTGAGGGCGAGCTCCATGACCTTGATGATCTTCTCGCCCGCGACCTCGCCGAGCGAGCCGCCGAAGATCGTGAAGTCTTGACTGTAGACCGCGACCTGCCGGCCGTGGATGGTGCCGGTGCCGGTGACGACCGAGTCGCCGTACGGGCGCTTGGCGTCCATGCCGAAGGCGTGCGTGCGGTGCCGCACGAACTCGTCGAGCTCGACGAAGCTGCCGTGGTCGAGCAGCGCGTCGATGCGCTCGCGCGCGGTGAGCTTGCCCTTGGCGTGCTGCTTCTCGATCGCGGCCTCGCCCGCGGCGGTCACCGCCTCGTGGTAGCGCACCTTCAGGTCGGCGATCTTGCCCGCGGTCGTCGAGAGGTCGGGAGGGGTCGTCTGCTCGGTCACCGGGTCAGCCTATCGACAGCACCCCCCGGGCACGGCTTGGCGATGAGGCACAAAAACGCGGGCCGAGCCTGTGCGGCGCCGAAGGGGCGCGCCGCCCAACGGTCACCTCCCGCTTCCCTTCCGATCACTCCCCGTTCGCAGGGCCTGCCTAGCGTGACCGGCAGGTGACGCAGAGGGGGTCTCGCATGACGATCGGTCCGGTCGCATGGGTGGAGTCTCCGCTCCAGCTGCTCGGCGCTCTCGAGCACGCCGCACTCGCCCGCGCGGTCGATCCGAGTGAGCGGGGCCCGTGCGGCGGCGAGGTGATCATCGTGCCGCGCGCCGGGGACGCCCAGCTCGAGCGCACGGCCGCTCTGCTCGACGCACGCTGCGCGGAGGAGGACCGCGGAGCTCGTCGCGCGGGCGGACTGCCGGTGAGCATCCGGGTCGATCGACGCCTCATGCCCCGCGGGCTGTTCCGCTCCGCGGCCGACTGGATCATCGGCGACGCCTACTCGGGCCTCGTGCAGCAGCGGCTCGAGTCGGCCGAGCCCGCGCACCTCACGATCGTCGATGACGGGGCGATCACGCGACGGCTGGCCCGGCAGCTGCAGGAGGGCGCCCCGCTGCTGCGTCCGGTGGCCCCGCGCCTGCTCGGCGCGGCGCGCGAGCGTCTCGCCGCACGCACGACCGTGCGGCTGCGCAGCCTGGCCGCCCAGGGGCGCCTGCGCGTGACGACCTACCTCGACGACGATGACGAGGCGCCCGGGCTGCTGCGCGCGCTCGGTGCCGAGGTCGTCACGCACCGCTTCGATCGCACGCGCGCCCTCGGGATGCGGGCCGCCGCCGTGCCGCCCGCGGCGCGCATCGTGCTCGGGTCGGCCGGTGTCGCCGACGGCATCGCGTCGTCGGATGCCGCGCTCGAGCGCCTGGCCGCGCTCGCCGCGGAGGGGCCGGTGGCGTACTTTCCGCATCGGCGCGAGCCGCGCTGGTTCCTCCAGGTCGCCGCCCGGCTGCGCACCGTGCGCGTCATGCCCGCGCTCGTTCCCATCGAGCTGGCGCTCGCGGGCACGCCGCGGCCCCTCGACATCGTCTCGCCGCCGTCGACGGCCGCCGAGACCCTGCCGATCGTGCTGCGCGGCACGGGCTCGACGGTGCGACGCGACACCCTCGACGTCGAGGTGCGGCGATGACCGGGCGGGTGATCGCGATCGTTCCGGCCCGAGGCGGGTCGGTCGGCGTGCCGCGCAAGAACCTCCAGCAGGTCGGCGGGCGCACGCTGGTCGACCGGGCGGTGTCGGCTGCGCGGGCTGCGGCGAGCATCCATGACGTCGTCGTCTCGACCGATGACGCCGAGATCGCGGAGGAGGCTCGACGCGCCGGCGCGGCGGTGATCGCTCGTCCGGCCGAGCTCGCCACGGCGACCGCCTCGTCGGAGTCGGCCCTGCTGCACGCGATCGCCGCACACGAGGTCGAGCCTGCGATCGTGGTCTTTCTGCAGGCCACGTCGCCCTTCATCGACCCCGCCGATCTCGATGCGGCTGTGGCGCGCGTCGCGGCAGGGGAGGCCGACGCGGTGTTCGCGGCCGTGGCGACGCCGGTCTTTCTGTGGCGCCCCCGTGCAACCGGCGGATGGGAGGGCGTCAACCACGACCCCGCCGTGCGTCTGCGGCGGCAGGACCTGCCGCCGCAGGTCGCCGAGACGGGCGCCTTCTACGTGCTGCGCGCCGCCGGCTTCCGCAGCGCGCGGCACCGCTTCTTCGGTCGCATCGAGCCGCAGCTGACCGACGAGCGATTCGCGATCGACGTCGACACCGAGGCCGACCTGGCCCGAGCCCGGGCCCTCGCCGCCCTCGCCGACCCCGCGCAGCCCGTGCACGGCACCGCGCACGACCCCGCGCACGACCCCGCCACCGTCCCGGCGACCGGCTCCTCTCCCGGACCTGCCGCGGGCGCGACCCCAGAGGAGAACCGCAGATGACCGTCACCATCGCCGGCCGCGCCATCGGGCGCCACGCCCCCGTCTACGTCATCGGCGAGATCGGGCTCAACCACAACGGCGACGTCGAGCTGGCCATGCGGCTCATCGACGTCGCCGCCGAGGCGGGTGCCGACGCCGTGAAGTTCCAGAAGCGCACGCCCGAGATCGCGACGCCCGAGCACATGCGCGACACCCCGCGGGACACCCCGTGGGGCACCATGACCTACCTCGAGTACCGGCACCGCGTCGAGTTCGGCGTCGAGGAGTACCAGCGCATCGCGGCCTATGCGGCGCATCGCGGGCTGCACTGGTTCGCCTCGCCGTGGGACGTCCCGAGCGTCGACGTGCTCGAGAGCCTCGACGTTCCGGCGCACAAGGTGGCGTCGGCGTCGGTCACCGACATCGAGCTGCTCGAGCGCCTCGCCGCGACCGGCAAGCCGATCATCCTCTCGACCGGCATGTCGACGCTGGAGGAGATCGATCGTGCCGTCGCGACGCTCGGCACCGACAACCTCGTGCTGCTGCACGCGACGTCGACCTACCCGATGCCGCCGGAGGAGGCCAACCTGCGCACGATCGCGACCCTCGGCGATCGCTACCCGGGCGTGCCGATCGGCTACTCGGGACATGAGCGCGGCCTGCAGATCAGCCTCGCCGCCGTCGCGCTCGGGGCGTGCGTCGTCGAGCGGCACATCACGCTCGACCGCACGATGTGGGGCTCCGACCACGCGGCGTCGCTCGAGCCGCAGGGCTTCGCCCACCTCGTGCGCGACATCCGCATCATCGAGCAGGCGATGGGCGACGGTGTCAAGCGGGTCTTCCCGGGCGAGCTCGCGCCCAAGGCCAAGCTCCGGCGCGTGCCGGCCTGATGCTGGCGATCGTCGACGCCGACTCGTACCTGAAGTGGGCGGCGGCCACGCTCGACCGGCTCGCGCCGTCGATCGAGCATCGGGTGCTCATCGTCGCCAACCCGACCATGCCGAGCGCCGCGCAGGTGGCGGCGGCCCTCGTCTCGAGCCGCCTCCGCCCCGAACAGGTCGCGGTGCTGCCGCTCGATGACGCCGTCGCCGCGGTGCGGCTCGAGGCGCCGGACGCGGTGCTCGTGGGCATGCGCGGGCCGATCGCCGCGATCGTGCTCGACGCACTGGCGGGGCTGCCGCGGCGGCCGGTGCTCGTGACGGGCATCCCGGGAATCGCCCTGCCGGTGCGCCGCAAGGCGCTCGTCTACCGCGCACAGGCCGACCTGCACATCGTGCACTCGCGGGTCGAGCGCGCGGCGTTCGTCGCGCTCGCCCGCCAGCTGGGCCTTCCCCTGCGGGTGGCGCTCAGCACGCTCCCGTTTCTCGATCGACGCGCGGCGCGCGGCGACGACATCGTGTTCGCCGCCCAGTCGCTCGTGCCCGCCCGCCGCGCTGACCGGCGCGCGATCGTCGAGGCGCTCATCGACACCGCGCGGCGGCACCCCGAGCGTCGCGTCGTGCTGAAGGTGCGCGCGCTCGGCGGAGAGGCCCAGACGCACGCCGAGCGCTGGCCCCTTCCCACGCTGCTGCCGCCCGCGCCGCACCGCCCCGCCAATCTCGTCGTGCAGGCGGGCTCGATGGCGCGAGCGCTCGACACGGCCGGCGGCGTGGTCTCGGTGAGTTCGACCGCGCTCATCGAGGCCGTCGCGCGCGACATCCCCGCACTCGTGCTCGCCGACTTCGGCGTGGGCGACGAGCAGTTGAACAGCGCGTTCGTCGGCAGCGGCCTCAT
>JAIXXG010000010.1 GCA_027490915.1 Microbacteriaceae bacterium | reverse complement strand
TCGGTCGTCTCCGGCGCCGTCAAGGGCGGCACGAAGGTCGCGATCCCGGGCTGGATCAGCTTCGAGCGCACGCACCGCGAGGCCCGCACCGGCCGCAACCCGCAGACCGGCGAGGCGATTCAGATCGCCGCGTCGTACGGCGTGAAGGTCAGCGCCGGCAGCAAGCTGAAGGCCGCCGCCAAGTAGGCAGCCTCCACCGCACGCTCGAGGGCGGCACCCCGATGACGGGGAGCCGCCCTCTGCGTTTTCTGGTGGGCGGCTAGGCCGCCCGCTGCGCTTTCCGGCCGTCGGCTGGAGCCGCCGCACAGGCCCCTCGCCTAGCCTGGAGGGGTGACCACGACCACCGCGCCCGTGCTGCGCACCGACCCGCTGCCGTGGGGCGTCATCGGCGTGGTCGCGCTGACCGCGACCGCCCTGATGGCGGTGCTCGTCGGTCTCGTCGTCGGAGGCGGAGCCGAGGCGCCCCTGATCTCCGACCCCGGCGCGGTCGTGCGCTACGGGCTGCCCATCGCCAAGCTGCTCGGAACCCTCGGGGCCGCGGGGGCGATCGGCGGGCTGCTGCTCGCCCTGCTGGCGCTCGCGCCCGAGCGCCCCGAGTTCGGGCGCGCGCTCGACGTGGCCGCCGCATCCGCCGCGGTGTGGACCCTCGCCTCCGCGACGTCGGGCTTCCTCACCTTCCTGGCCATCTACGCTCAGCCGGTGACGCTCGACCCGCAGTTCGGCGCGCTGCTGTCGAACTTCCTCAGCACGCGCGAGCTGGGGCAGGCCTGGCTCGCGACGACGCTCATGGCCGCCGTCGTCACGGTGCTCTGCTTCGCGCTGCGGTCGCCCGCGCTGCTCGCCGGCGTGGCGGTCGTCGCCGTGGCGGCCCTGTGGCCGGTGGCGCAGACCGGGCACGCCGGAGGAACGGCCGATCACGATGCCGCCGTCACCGCGGTGTACCTGCACAGCGTCTTCGCCGCGATGTGGGTCGGCGGCCTGCTCACGATCGTGCTGGTCCGCTCGGCGCTCGCCGAGCGGCTGCCCGTCGTGCTCGCGCGCTACTCGACGGTCGCGCTCGTCGCGTTCATCGTGGTCGCCAGCTCGGGCCTCGTCAGCGCGCAGCTGCGCATGGGCGGCGTCGAGGCGCTCGCGACACCGTACGGGCTGCTCGTCGCGGCGAAGGTGCTCGCCCTCATCGGGCTGGGAGCGTTCGGCGCGGCCTATCGGCGCTCGATCATCCGGCGCCTCGAGGCGACCTCGGCGGCCGGGGCCACGGCACCGCGGGGAGCGTTCTGGCTGATCGTCACCGCGGAGCTCGCCCTCATGGGCGCCGCCTCGGGCCTCGCCGCCGCCCTGTCGCGCACGCCCACCCCGGTGCCGCAGGTGCCGGTCGAGCAGCTCGCCGACCCGACCCCCGCCGAGATCCTCACCGGGTCGCCCCTGCCGCCGCCCTACGAGCCCTTCCGACTGCTGACCGAGTGGGACCTCAACCTGCTGTGGGCGCTCATCGCGGCCTTCGGCGCCTTCTTCTACGTGGCCGGAGCGGAGCGGCTGCGCCGGCGCGGAGACGCCTGGCCGATCGGCCGCACCATCATGTTCGTCACCGCGATGGCGATGCTGGTGTTCGTGACGAGCAGCGGACTCGCCGTGTACGAGAAGTACCTCTTCAGCGTCCACATGCTCGGGCACATGGTGCTGAGCATGGGCATTCCCGTGCTCATCGTGCTCGCGGCGCCCGTGACGCTCGCGGCACGGGCCATCCACGCGCGCAAAGACGGCTCGCGGGGCCCGCGCGAGTGGATCCTGGCCATCGTGCACTCGCGGTTCGCCGGGATCGTCGGGCACCCGCTCGTCGCGTCGGTCGTGTTCGCCGTCTCGCTGCTGGTGTTCTACTACTCGTCGATCTTCGCCTGGGCGGTGAGCGACCACGTCGGCCACCAGTGGATGGTGCTGCACTTCCTGCTCAGCGGGTACCTGTTCGTCAATGCGCTCGTCGGCATCGACCCGGCCCCGTATCGACCGCCGTACGCGATCCGGCTCATCATCCTGCTCGCGACCATGGCGTTCCACGCCTTCTTCGGCATCTCGCTCGTCGGCGGCACCGGGCTCCTGCTGCCCGAGTGGTACGGCGCGATGGGCCGGGAGTGGGGAGACACGCCCCTGGCCGACCAGCAGGCGGGCGGTGCGATCGCCTGGAGCGTCGGCGAGATCCCGACCCTCGCGCTCGCCCTGCTCGTGATGTGGAGCTGGAGCCGTGCCGACGGGCGCGAGTCGAAGCGCCTCGATCGCAAGGCCGACCGCGACGGCGATGCCGACCTCGAGGCGTGGAACGCGATGCTCGCCGAGCGCGCCGCCGCGTCGGCCCGCGCCGACGAGCGCCGCGGCTAGGCCGAAGCGGGCCGGGCGCGCTACGGGCGCGCCGGATCGAGCGTCAGCTGCGGCTCACCGCCCGCGATGCGCACCGTTCCCTCCACGCGGAAGGCGCTGGTCTCGGTGCGCTCGCTGACCGAACCGTCGAACAGCCGCTGCACGGTGAGCACTGCCGTCGCGACGCCGTCGGCCCGCACCCGCCACTCGCCGGCGCGATCGCCGGGCAGCAGCTCGGGGGTCTCGAGCTCGGCGATCGTCCACCGGGGGCCCGCGGTCACGCGGTCATCGACGGCGAGGCCGAACGGGCAGCCCGCGGGCTTGAGCACCGGCTGCTCGGTGCAGCCCTGCAGCAGGTCGGCGAGCAGCTGGCCCACCGCCCGTTCGAGAGCCGGTGACGGACGCGCCGCCAGCACGACCGGGTTCCCGCCGTCGGCGCCGGCGCGCAGCACCACAGCGTCGGTCTCGAGCAGCGGCTCGGCGAGCCGCACCGTCACGCGCGCCGGCACGAACACGGCGACCCGCGCCGACTCTCCGGGCCCCGGGGTGCTCACCGGCTGGTCGCCGACGACGAGCGCGTCGTGGTGGTCCACTCCGACCTCGAGCGCCGCGACCGGAGGGTCGACGAAACGCCAGGCCGGGATCACCCCGTACAGCGGCGGAGCGGGTTCGAGGCGGAAGGTCACGCGCTCCGCATCCGTCGCGTCGCCGTACTCGGCGTCGATAGCGACGGTTCCGTCGCCGGCGGGGCGGGTCGCGATGATGCGCTGGATGCTCGGCTCGCCCTCGTCGCCGAGGGGCAGGGCCACGTCGGCCTCGAGGCCGGCGAGTCGCGCGGCCGTGACCAGGTCGTCGCGCGCGAGCGCATCGAGGTAGCGCTGCACGTGATGCTCGGGGCCCGCGGTCGTCGCGAGCGCGACGCCGACGCTGAGGGCGCCGAGGGCCACGATCGCCGCCGCGCCCCCTCCCCACGCCCACGCTGCCCGGGTCATGCGCTCAGCCTACGCGGGGGTCGCGCGCACCCCCGGCGGGCCGTGCGAGCCTGCCGAGCGCCGCGGTTAGGGTGGAGGCCGGCGCAGCGGGAAGCGGGTCGACAGAGGAGGGCGGTGGCGATGGGCGAGAGGCGGCCCTCCGGCGACTCCCCCCGCCACGCGCCCGACGGCACATCGCTGAGCGCCGAGCAGTCGGCCGTGCTCGACCTCATCGAGAGCACTCGCGACCACGTCTTCGTGACGGGCCGTGCCGGAACCGGCAAGTCGACGCTGCTCGAGACGTTCATCGTCTCGACCGATCGCTCGGTCATGGTGTGCGCGCCGACCGGGGTGGCGGCGCTCAACGTGGGCGGGCAGACCATCCACTCGCTGTTCCGGCTGCCGATCGGCCTCATCGCCGACCACGACCTCGACGATCCCCCTGCCGAGCTGCGACGGATGCTCGCCACGGTCGACACGATCGTCATCGACGAGGTCTCGATGGTGAGCGCCGACCTCATGGACGCGATCGACCGCCGCCTGCGGCAGGCCCGGGCACGGCCGGCCGAGCCGTTCGGCGGCGCGCAGGTCGTCATGTTCGGCGACCCGTACCAGCTCGCGCCCGTGCCCGGCCGCGATGAGGGCGAGCGGGCGTACTACGCCGACCACTACCGCTCGATCTGGTTCTTCGACGCGCGCGTCTGGCAGCAGGCCGACCTCCGCATCGTCGAGCTGCAGGCGATCCACCGCCAGCATGACGCCGACTTCCGCGCGATGCTCACCGCGGTGCGGCACGGCACCGTGACGCCCGAGATCGGCTGGGCCCTCAACGAGGCCGGGCAGCGACCGGCTCCCGAGGGCACCCTGACGCTCGCGACAACGAATGCGACGGTGACGCGCATCAACGCGGATGCTCTGCGCCGCCTGCCCGGAGAACCCAAGACGGCCCGCGCCGACATCGCGGGCGAGTTCGGGCCGCGCGGCGGGTACCCGGCGGACGAGGAGCTGCAGCTCAAGATCGGGGCCCAGGTGATGTTCCTGCGCAACGACACCGGCGGCGAAGGGGTGCCGCGGTGGGTCAACGGCACCCTCGGCACGGTCGAGCGCATCGGCCGCACCGTGCATGTCGCGGTCGACGGCGAGAGCCACGAGGTGCTGCCCGCGACGTGGGAGAAGTACCGCTACACCTACTCGAGCGCGACCAAGCGCCTGTCGAAGGACGTCGTGGCCGAGTTCACGCAGTTCCCGCTCCGGCTGGCGTGGGCGGTGACCATCCACAAGTCGCAGGGGTCGACCTACGACCGCGCGATCATCGACCTCGGGCCGCGGGCGTTCGCGCCCGGTCAGACCTACGTCGCCCTCAGCCGGCTGCGGTCGCTCGACGGCCTGCACCTCGTGCGACCGCTGCGGCCCAGCGACGTCATCGTCGACGACGATGTGCGGCGCTTCATGGCGGAGGCGGAGCCCGGCATCGGGCGCGCCGCTCTCGATCGGGCGGGCTCTCAGGGGGTGTGACCGCTGTGATCGGTCAGGGAGGAGCCTCCGTGACCGTCATGCGGGTCGACCTCGATCGGTGATGCGGGCGTTGGCCCGGTCTGCGTCGGTTCGGTCCGGGTCGGCCCGGTCAGGATCGGCGATGGCAGTGCGGCGCCGACGGCGGGTGCCGCGATCGTGAGAGTGAGCGCGGCGGCGGCGGTCAGGGCGATCACCCCGCGGGCCGGGCGCACGCGGGCCCCCACCCGCGTGCGCCGCGCATCCGCCCCCGCGGATGCGGCCGCGATGAGTCCCAGCAGCGAAGCCGCCGCCAGCGGCACGGTCGCGAGAGCGCCGGCGAGCTGCGGTGCATCGGCGGTGACGGCGACCAGCAGCAGCGTCGCCCAGGCCAGCACCGGGGTCACGAGAGCAAGCACGAGAACGGGCGCGGCGGGCAGCCGTCGAGCGGCGATCGCGACCCCCACCGCGATCGTCAGCTCGACGGCTGCCGCTGCCGCGAGAGCAGCGCCGACGCCCCCCTCACCGGTGGTCGCGGCCGCGGCACCATGGATGCTGGCGGCCCCCGCCGCCGGCACCGCCACGAACCATCGACTCATCGCTGCTCCCGTTCTCCCCTTGCCTGTACCCCTTCTTCGGAGCCGTGGCGAACACGGATGGGAGAGTTTCGGCAGCGCGCTGCGCCGCAGGAGCGGCCGTTCGGGCACCTGGAGCCGCGGTGAGCGGAGCGCGACGACCGCGCTCGTCGCGCGGAGCGCGCTGCGCCGCAGGAGCGGCCGTTCGGGCACCTGGCGCCGCGGTGAGCGGAGCGCAGCGACCGCGCTCGGTGCGCGGAGCGCGCTGCGCCGCAGGAGCGGCGGCGCAGCCAGAAGTAAACACAGAGGGGATGACGGGAATCGAACCCGCGCTATCAGCTTGGGAAGCTGAAGTTCTGCCATTGAACTACATCCCCGCGCCAGCGCCGAAGCACCGCACGCCCCAGTGTAGCGAACGCCCTCGCTAGGCTTGCCGCATGCTGCTGAGCGACCGCGACATCCGGGCCGAACTCACCGCGGGCCGCATCGGCCTCGATCCGCTCGACCTCGCCATGGTGCAGCCGTCGAGTGTCGATGTGCGCATCGATTCGCTGTTCCGTCTGTTCGACAACCACAAGTACCCGTACATCGATCCGGCCGAGGACCAGCCCGAGCTGACGCGGCTGGTGGAGGCGAAGCCGGGCGAGCCGTTCATCCTGCACCCGGGGGAGTTCGTGCTGGGCGCGACCCTCGAGCTCGTGACCCTTCCCGACGACGTGGCTGCGCGCTTGGAGGGCAAGAGCTCGCTCGGGCGGCTGGGGCTGCTCACGCACTCGACGGCGGGCTTCATCGACCCGGGCTTCAGCGGCCACGTGACTCTTGAGCTGAGCAATGTGGCGACCTTGCCCATCAAGCTCTGGCCCGGCATGAAGATCGGGCAGCTGTGCTTCTTCCGGCTCAGCTCGGCGGCCGAGCATCCCTACGGCACGGGGGCGTACCTCAACCGCTACCAGGGCCAGAGGGGTCCGACGGCGTCGCGCTCGTGGCAGAACTTCCACCGCACCGAGGTGCCGCCGCGCTCGCCTGACGCGGCTGACTGAGCGTTCTACTGCGGCGCGTCGGCGAGAACGGCGATGCGCTCGATGAGGTCGCGCGAGCTGAACGGCTTGACGATGTAGTCGTCGGCGCCGGCGGCGTAAGCGCGATCGATGTCGCTCTGCTGCGACTTGGCCGTCAGCATGAGCACCTTCACGGCGTGCTCGGGGTCGTCGACGCGCAGACGTTCGAGCACGTCGATGCCGCTCACGCGCGGCATCATCCAGTCGAGCACGATGACGGCGGGGCGGCGCTCGGCGAGCACCTCGATGGCGGTCTCGCCATCGGTCACGCTCTCGACGTCGTGCCCGGCCGCGCGCACGCGATTCTCGAGCAGCAGCAGCACGTCGGGTTCGTCCTCGACGATCAGTACCTGAGCCATGTCACCCCCGATAGTCCCCCGTGGGGTTAGTCTCTCACGCAACGACGCTTTCGAACCATGCCGATGCGCCTGTCGCGCGAAGGGGGGTCGATGTGAGCATCACCCACCACCTGGCCGACGCTCGGCCTGCCCTGCGCCGGTCGGTCATCGCCGTGCTGCTCGCGCTCTCCGTCGTCGCGGCCTGGGCGGCCGTCTCCTTCAGCATCGCCGATCCGGCTCTCGCGGCGTGGTGGCCGGCCGCCGGGCTGTCGGTGCTGGCCGGGATGCTCGCCCGCGGCCGCGAGCGGTGGCTCGTCATCCCTCTCGTCATTCTGGCGACCGGCACCGGCAACGTGCTCGCCGGTCGCGACCTGCTGCTCGCGGTGCTGCTCGGTATGGGCAACACCGTCGAGGTCGTCATCATCGCCGCGCTGCTCGCCCCGCGCGGTCGGCCGCTGCGCCTCGCCTCGCTCGCGGCGGCCACGCGCTTCATCGGCATCGTGCTGGTCGGAGCCTTTGGGTCAGGGCTGGCGCTGGGCTCGGTCGCGGCGATCTTCATCGGCCGGCCCTGGATCGAAGCCGTCCCCCAACTGACGGCATCGCACGCCGCGGCCACGCTCGTGATGCTGCCGGTGGTACTGGTGCCGCTGCGCGAGGGCCGGCCGGTCCGCCGGGCGGAGCTGCTGCTGCAGTCGACGGTGCTGTTGACACTGCTTGGGATCGTCTTCTGGCCGGGAAACGACTGGCCGATCGCGTTCGTGCCGCTCGTCGCGTTCCTGTGGGCGGCGCTGCGGTTCTCGCTCCTGATCACGGCTGTCCAACTGCTGCTCACGGCTTTCGCGGTCATCGTGCTCACCACGCTGGGTGGGGGGCCCTTCGTCGATATCGACCCCGCCTCCCGAACGCCGGTCGTGCTCATCCAGATCTTCCTGCTCGTCTACGCGGTTTCCGCTCTGCTGATCGTGTGCGCGCGCACCGACTGGTTCGTGCTGATTCGACGGCTCGAGGCGCAGGAGGAGGCGCTGCGCCAGGGCATCGGCACGGCGGAGGTCGGCATCGCGATCCTCGAGACCATCGAGGGCGAGAAGCGGGTGGTCGCCATGAACGCGCGCGCTCGACGGGCGCTCGGGCGCGAGCTGCCGCCCTTCGGGGTGCCCGAGCTCGACGCTCTGATCGCGAGCGGCGCGCCGGGGCGCGTCGCGTTCGAGCGCGCGGGTCACGCTCTCGATGCCTCGATCGCGGTGCGGCGCGACCTGGGCGGCGGCGACCTGATCTCCATCGTCATGGTCGATGTCACCGAGCGCGAGGAGCGCGAGCGCCAGGCGGTGGCGCTCGCCGACGACCTCCGGCTGCTGAACGCGCAGAAGGACGACTTCATCTCGGCCGTGAGCCACGAGCTGCGTACCCCGGTGACGAGCATCATCGGCTTCAGCGAGCTGCTCGACGACGAGCGGCTGCCCGACGATCTGGCCGAGACGGGCACGATCATTGCGCGCAATGCGCGCCGTCTCGCCGACGTGATCGAGGACGTGCTCGAACTGAGCCGCCTCAGCGCGCTCGGCGGCCCGCTGCCCGAGCCTGCCGAGGTCGACCTCGTCCGCCTCGCACGCGAGTGCGCTGCCGACTCGACCGGTCTGGCGCTCGGCCGCGGCGTGCAGGTCGTTCTGGCCCCCGATGCGCCCGACTCGCTCGTCATCCGCTCGCGCGAGCGCGATCTCGTTCGGGTCTGCACCAACCTGCTGTCGAACGCGATCAAGTTCTCGCCCGACGGGGCCATCGTGACGATCGAGCTCGTTCCGCACGACGGCGGCGCGGTGCTGCGCGTGGTCGATCACGGCATGGGCATCCCCCCGGAGCATCGCGACCTCGTCTGGCAGCGCTTCGCGCGCGCTCCCGTGGATGCTCACCGCCAGGTCCCGGGAACCGGGCTCGGCCTGCCGATCGTGCGGGCGCTGCTCGAGTCGCGGCTCGGCGGCTCGGCCCGGCCGCTCGACACTCCGGGCGGCGGAACGACGGTCGAGGTGACGCTGCCCGCGGTCGCGCCGGCCGTATCATCGCCTCAACCGGTCGACTGACCGATTCCCCCCGTCGAGGACGACCCATGGACGAACGCGGCATCGCCGCCCGCATTCGCGAGATGACGCCGTGGCAGCGGCGCGCGCACCTCGCGCTGCTGCTGCTCGCGTTCACGGGGCTGGGGTGGTGGGGCCTCAACTCGGTCACGACCGATATCCCGATCGCGATCTGGTGGCCGGCCGCCGCTCTCGCCGTGGTCGCGCTGCTCGGGAGCGGTGGCCGCCGGATCACGGTCGCGCTGCTGATCGTCGCCCTGAGCATCGTTGTCAACCTCGCCGCCGATCGCGGGTGGGCGCTCAGCGTCGCCTACAGCGTCGCGAACGCCGCCGAGGCCCTTGTCGTCGTCTGGATGCTCGAGCGCGGCCGCGCGCGGGTGCGCATGGTGACCCTGCCGGAGACCGGCTGGTTCCTGCTCAGCGCCGGCGCCGGCGCCGTGGTCATGGCTCTCCTCGGGGGCGCTGCAGCGGCCCTGTTCGGCGGCGCCGACCTTCTGGTCGCGATGATGTCGCTCTTCACATCGCACGCGAGCGCGATCTTCGCGCTCGTGCCCGCGTTCCTCGTGCCGGTGACGGTGCGCCTGCGGGTTCCCCTCTGGGAGCCGGTGGTGCAGTCCAGCGCTCTCGTGCTGCTGACCTTCGTGGTGTTCGCCCCCGCGTCCGCTCTCGGCCTGACCTTCCTGATCATCACGACGCTCATGTGGGGGGCCTTCCGCCTTCCCCCGATCGTGCCGGCCCTGCAGACGATCGCCCTCGCCTTCGCCTCGACGATCGCGACGGGCCTCACGATCGGTCCGTTCGCCGAGCTCGTCGGAGACGACCCGCGCGCCGCGATCATCGCCCTGCAGCTTTTCATCATGACGCACGCCGCGGCGGGCCTCTTCGTCTCGGGTCAGGCGCACGACTGGAACGCGACGACGGAAGCGCTGGCGGCGCGCGAGCAGGATGCCCAGAAGGTCGCCGACGACCTGCGGCAGCTCAACCAGCAGAAGGACGACTTCATCTCCGCGGTCAGCCACGAGCTGCGCACCCCCGTGACGAGCATCATCGGCTTCTCGGAGCAGCTCGTCGACGACAACAAGCTCGACCCCGATGCCCACCAGGCCGGTCAGGTCATCTACCGCAACGCCCGGCGGCTCGCCGACGTGATCGAGGACGTGCTCGAGCTCAGCCGCCTCAGCACCCAGGTGGCGAGCAGCCGCGCGCCCGAAGACGTCGATCTCGTGCGCCTGCTGGCGCACTGCATCGAGGACACGATGGGCATCGTGCCGCCGACCCGCGACGTGCACGTCGAGCTGCGGGGCGTCGACCACCCCATCACCCTGCGGGTCGTGGAGCAGGACCTCGTGCGGGTCTGCTCGAACCTGCTGTCGAACGCCATCAAGTTCAGCCCGCCCGGCGGGGTCGTGGAGGTGACGGTGAGCGAGCATCCCGACGAGCTGCTGATCTCGATCGCCGACCAGGGTCCCGGCATTCCGCCGGAGGAGCAGGACGCGATCTGGGAGCGCTTCTACCGCGTGCAGTCTCCTGAGCACCGCGGCGTGCCCGGCACCGGGCTCGGCCTGCCGATCGTGCGCAGCCTCATGACCGCACGCATCGGGGGCGAGGTGACGCTCACCTCCGACGGTGAGACCGGCACGACCGTGACGATGCGAATCCCCCGCGCACCGACGACGCGCACGGCGGCGATTCAGCGCCCTCCGGCGTAGTCGCCCTCCCAGGCCGCGAGCTGCCAGCCCAGCCACGGGCTGAAGGCGAAGGGCGCGGCGGCGACCGCATCGCGCAGAGCGGCCGGCTCGAGCCAGGCCCACTCCGACACCTCATCGGGCGCGGGCACGGGGTCGCTCGCGGCGACGGCGGTGTAGACCGGGCAGATCTCGTTCTCGACGATGCCGGAGGCGTCGACCGCGCGGTAGCGGAAGTCGGGCAGTGCCACCCGCACGTCGGTCAGCGTGAGGCCCAGCTCGCGCTCGGCGCGGCGGGCGATCGCCTGCACCGTGTCCTCTCCCGGTGCGGGATGCCCGCAGAACGCGTTCGACCAGACGCCCGGCCACGTCTTCTTGTCGAGCGCTCGCCGCGTGACGAGCACGCGCCCCTGCGCGTCGAAGACGTGGCACGAGAACGCGAGGTGCAGCGGCGTGTCGGTGGTGTGCACGGTCGCCTTCGGCGCCTCGCCGATGACAGTGCCGTCGTCGGCGAGCAGGACGACGGTTTCGGAGGTTTCGCTCATGGCCCGGGGTAGTCTGCTCGAGTGAAGAGGAACGACCACTCCACGATCGCGGAGTCGCGCGCGGCGATGGTCGACGCTGTGCTGGAGCGCTTCTTCAGCCTATCCAAGAAG
>JAIXXG010000016.1 GCA_027490915.1 Microbacteriaceae bacterium | reverse complement strand
GTGGGGAAGGTCATGGCGCGAGGCTAGTCGGGCTCCGCATCCCGGCCCCGGCCCTTTGTGGCGGCCGCGCAGGCCCCGGCCGTCGTCGAGGGCGGGCCTTGTCGAGAGCGCACGAACGTTGCACTCGTGGCCGTTTCGTGATGCGCGGGATGCGCCCGAGGCTCCCTCGCCTTCGTATGCTGGCGGCATGATGTCTCCCGCCCGCCGCGCCGTCGCCGTCGCCGCCTCCGTTCTGCTCGTGGCAGGCCTCGCGGCCTGCGCCCCGGCCGAGCCGGAGGCGCAGCCCGAGCCGACCGTTACCCCGACTCCGACCGAGACGGTCGCGGGGCCGACGCCGCCGGGGTCGCGGGTGCCGCTCGCGTGCGACGCGCTCATCGCGGGGCTGCCCGGCTGGACGGGCACGAGCGCGGAGAACGTCGTCTTCTCGTACCTGCCGTTGACGGCGGCCGTTGAGCAGTCGGGTTTCGAGTACTGCGATTACACCGGCACCCTCGGCGCGACCCCCGTCCGGTTGCTGTTCATGGTCGGGGTCGAGGTCGACCCTGCGGGGGTGCAGCGGAGCATCGACTTCTACAGTCCACTCGGATACCCGACCGGTTTCGCGGGCGACCTCTCGTACACCGAGTGCCGCGCGGCCGATGACCCGCCCTACTGCCTCACCGAGGTGCTGGTCGGCGGGTGGCTGGCGCAGTGGTCGACGAACGCCGACGGCGCCGTCGCGGCTGACTACGACGCGAGCCTTCGCGCGTTCGCCGTGGCGCTGGCCGACCGCATGCGGGCGTGGGCTCCGCCTCCCCCCGCCTGGGTGCAGCCGGAGGGGGCTCTCGCCTGGGCGTACGACTGCGAGGCGGAGGTCGCGCAGAGCGATGGGCCGATCAGGGCGTCGTTCGGGTTCCCCTCGACCGCGGCGCAGTACACCGGCAGCGGTGATGGGCTCGGTCTGTTCTACACGGCTCAACGCCGTCAGAGCCAGACGATCTGCGGGTGGTCAGCGACCGACGAGTCGTCGGCGGGGGTATACGTGTCGATCGCGCCCGGGGCCGAATACCTGCTCGATGCCGGTGCCGCCCTCGAGGGTGACCCGATCACCTACCCCGGCGCTCGCGCGGCCTCGGTCATCGACGACCCGGTCTACTCCGACGTCAAGGTGCAGGTCGTGATCGACGGCAGCTTCATCGAGGTGTCGTACGACGCCGGGTACCTCTCCGAGCTCACGCGCGACGACGAGATCGCGGCTGCCCTGCGCGTCGTCGACGCGATCGTCGCCACCTTCGGCGGGGGCTCGTGACCGGCCGGTGATCCGGCTGCGTGCGACACCGTCGGCGCGTGTCGGGGTGAGCCTGTCGCTCCGACCTGGAGGTCGCAGTCCCGCCCCTTCCCGATCTGCGGATGATCATGAACCCCGTTCGGTTTCATCCGCAGATCGGGAAGGGGCTTGGGGGTGAGCCTCTCTGGGGGCTCCGAAACGCGGCCCTGTGGCCGTTTCGTGATGCGCGGGATGCGCCCGAGGCTCCCTCGCCTTCGTATGCTGGCGGCATGATCTCTCTCGGCCGCCGCGCCGTCGCCGCCGCCGCCTCCGTTCTGCTCGTGGCGGGCCTCGCGGCCTGCGCCCCGGCCGAGCCGGAGGCGCAGCCGCAGCCGACCGTCACCCCCAGCGCGACGCCCACCCCGGTCGGGCCGACGCCGCCGGGGTCGCGCGTTCCCGTGCCGTGCGACGAGATCCTGCAGAGCACGGAAGCGTTCGCGGCGACGAGCGTCAACGCCGAGCCGTTCCCAGACCTCCCTCTCATCGCTGTGCTCGCCCAGTCCGGCTTCGATCTGTGCACAGCGGAGGGAGCGCTAGGGGGCACGGCGGTCTCGGTGACGTTCGTGGCTGCGGTCGACGTGACGGACGAGTGGACGGTGTCGACCGCCGAACGGCTCGCGGAGAACGGCTACCCGAGCGGGTTCGGTGGCGACGCCTCGTGGTCGACGTGCCGTGCGAGTGACGCACCCTCGTACTGTGAGAGCGAGGTTCTCGCCGGCAGGTACCTCGCGTACTACTCCGTCGCTCCTGCGGGCGAGGTGGCCGCCGACTTCGATGAGAGTGTGGTCGCCTTCGGCGCCGACCTCGCTGACCGGATGACGCAGTGGCCCGCCCCGGCCGCGCCGTGGACGCGACCGGATGGCGCGCTCGCCTGGGCGTCGGATTGCGAGGGGGAGGTCGCTCAGACCGACGCGCCCGTGCGCGCCGCGCTGGGATTCGAGTCGTACGGCGCGCAGTACTCGGGCGGGGGCGACGGCGCGGCGATCTTCTTCCTCGCCGATACCCTCCAAGACCGCACCCTCTGCGAGTGGTCGAGTCAAACGGGAGCGGGCCGAGCGTACGTCGATCTCGTTCCGGGGGCCGCGTGGTTGCTCGACGACGGCGCCGTGCTGCCGGGGACGCCGATCACGTATCCCGGTGCTGTCGCAGCGACGAGCTTCCGGTACCCCGGCAGTTCCTCCATCGCTGTGCACCTCATCATCGACGGCTCGTACCTTGTCGTGCAGTACCAGAACGACGGGCTCGGGGTCGACGATAAGGCCGACCTCGAGGGTGCGCTGCGCGTCGCCGACGCGGTCGTGGCGACCTTCGGCGCGCCGTAGCTCTCTCCGCGGCTCGGGGTCGCCTCCCCCCGCTCACCTCCGCTCGCGCGCTGCTGACGCACGAACCACCCCTCGGCGCCGGTGACGTGCTGCAGTTCCTTCCAGACCTGCAGATCGACGTGAATGCGCTTCATGAGCATCCGGAGTTCTAGACGGCGCGCCGGTGCCGTGGCGACCCGGCTCTCGCGTGGGGCGCCGACCTCTCGCGCCGGGGTCGGTAGCGTAGAGCCCGACGAGGAGGGCCCGTGCTGCTGCGCATCGAGAACACACCACGCGACTACGCCTGGGGGTCGACCACGGCAATCGCCGAGCTGATCGGCTCGACGCCGTCGGGCGGGCCCGAGGCTGAGCTCTGGCTCGGGGATCACCCCGGCTCGCCGGCGCGCATCGTCGACGGGGCGGGTGACCCGGCGGGAGCATCCGACCTGCACGCCCTGCTGCGGGCGCGCGGCGAGCACCTGCCGTTCCTGCTGAAGGTGCTCGCGGCCGCGGAGCCCCTGTCGCTGCAAGCGCACCCGACCATCGCCCAGGCGCGAGAGGGATACGCGCGCGAGAACGCCGCCGGCATCGCGCTCGACGACCCGAGCCGCAACTACAAGGACGAGCTGCACAAGCCCGAGCTGATCTATGCGCTGAGCGACCCGTTCATCGCGCTCGCCGGGTTTCGGCCGGTCGCCGAGGCGCGGGCGGTGCTCGCTGAGGTCGACGACCCCGGCCTGCGCCCGCTCGTCGACCGCCTGACCCTCGACGCCGCGCTGCCCGAGGTGGTGCGCTGGCTCATCGGGCGCGGCGACGGTGTCGACGCGGTCGTGGATGCCCTCACCGCCACCGCGCGCACCCTCGAGCACGACCCCCGCGACAGCCCGAGCTGGGCGACCGTGCGCCGCCTCGCCGACCACTACCCCGGCGACCCCGGCATCGCGCTCTCGCTGCTCATGCACACCGTCGTGCTGCGGCCCGGCGAGGCGCTGTACCTGCCGACGGGCAACATCCACTCGTACCAGCAGGGCCTCGCGATCGAGGTCATGGCGGCGAGCGACAACGTGCTGCGTGGCGGGCTCACGCCCAAGCACGTCGACGTGCCCGAGCTCATGCGCGTGCTCGACACGCGGCCGGTGGCCGAGCCGCGCATCATTCCCACGCTGGTCGCGCCCGGCGTGCACCGCTTCGAGCCCGACGTGGTCGACTTCGCGCTCACCGTGATCGAGCCCGAGGGGGCCCGGGCGGGAGTCGAGGTCGCGGCCCCGACGGCAGCGATCGTGCTGTGCCTCGAGGGGCGGGTCAGCGTCGGGGGAGCAGCAGGGGCGGGCGGGCAGCTCGTGCTCGAGCGCGGGCAGGCCGCCTACTGCGACGAGGCATCGGTGAGCATCCACGGAGACGGCCGGGTGGTCGTCGCGACCGGCGACCACCCCGTCGGCTGAGCCCGGCGCGCTACCCTGGAGGCGACGCGACCGGGGGGTGAGCGATCATGACGGCATTCACGGCGGGCACCGGCCTGCTGCTGGCCGCGGTACTGGCGCTCACGTCGGCGCCCGCGCCGCTGGCCACTCCGCCCGAGCCCGCGCCGACCGGGCCGGCGCCGACCGAGCCTGTTCCGACCCAGCCCGCGCCGACCGAGCCCGCGCCGACCGAGCCCGCGCCGACCGAGCCCGCGCCGACCGGCACGCCCGAGCCGAGCGAGACGCCGACACCGAGCGAGCCTCCGCCCACCGATGCTCCGCCCACCCCGCCGCCCGCCCCCGCGACCGCGCCCGTCGCGGCCAGCACGGCCGACCGTATCGGCGGCGCTGACCGCTTCGCCACAGCGGTGGCGGTGTCGCAGCAGGCGTTCCCGAGCGGGGCGCCCACCGTCTTCCTCGCCAGCGGGCTCGACTACCCCGACGCGCTGTCGGCCGCGCCGCTCGCCGCAGCGCTCGGCGGCCCGCTGCTGCTCACGCCCAGCACGACCCTGCCGCCGGCGGTGGCCGGCGAGCTGCAGCGGCTCGACCCGGCCGAGGTCGTCATCGTGGGCGGGCCGGCGATCGTGAGCGCGCAGGTCGAGCAGCAGATCGCGGCCCTCGGCATCGCATCCCGCCGCGTGTTCGGGGCCGACCGCTACGCGACCTCGCGCGCCCTCATCGAGACCTTCGCGCCGGCGAGCGACGTGCTCTACGTCGCGACCGGGCGCACCTATCCCGACGCGCTGTCGGCGGCGGCCGCGGCGGGGGCGACGGGCACTCCCGTGCTGCTCGTCAACGGCGCGACCACCGCCCTCGACGTGCCCACGGCGGCGCTCATCGCCGCGCGGGGGGTGCGCGAGGCCGTCATCGCCGGTGGCACCGGCGCCGTCTCGAGCGGCATCGAGCTCGACCTCGGCACGCGGGTCGACACCGTGCGGCGCCTGGCGGGGCTCGACCGCTACGGTACGGCTGTGGCCATCGCCGCGCAGGCTCCGGCCGACGCCGAGCGCGCCTTCGTCGCGACGGGGGCGGGCTACGCCGACGCCCTCTCGGGTGCCGTGCTCGCCGCCGTGGAGGGCGCGCCGCTCTACCTCTCGGGCCCCACCTGCCTGCCCCGCATCGTGCGCGAGGCGATGCTCGACGAGCGCGCGGTCGACCGCGTGACGCTGCTCGGCGGCACCGGCGTGCTCGGCGCGCGGGTCGCGGCCCTCGAGGCGTGCACGACGGCGGAGGACGACCGGGCCACGAGCGTCGCCGAGCTGGTGGCCGCGCTGCAGCTGCGGTTGCGCAGCCTGCCGGGCAGCTACTCGGTGAGCGTGCGCGAGCTGGGCGGGCTCGAGGCGGCGGTCAGCATCAACGGTGCCGTCATGCAAGAGCCCGCGAGCGTCATGAAGCTCTTCGCCGCCTACGCCGTGCTCGATCGCGTGGATGCGGGCACCCTCACCCTCGCCACCCCCACCCGCTCGGGCACGACCGTGGGGGCGTGTCTGCGCGTGATCATCCACGTCAGTGACAACGACTGCCACTGGGATCTCGTGGCCCTCATCGGCAACCAGGCCCTCAACGACCAGTTCTGGGCCGAGGGCTACACCCGCACGGTCTACCAGGGCTACAGCGGCAACGGCAGCTACTACGCCTCGAAGCACACGAGCACGAACGACGTCACGCTGCTGCTGACGCGGCTGCATCGGGGAGAGCTGTTGAGCCCCGCATCCACCCAGCTGTTCATCGACCTGCTCGAGACCCAGGTGTGGCGGCACCGGCTGCCGTCGGGCATGCCGCCGGGCGTGCCGATCGCCAACAAGACCGGCTACCTGTGGGTGAGCTCGGGCTACATCCACGCCGACGTCGCGATCGTCTCGGCGCCGACCGGGCCGTTCGTGGTGTCGGTCATCGGCAGCCGCAATGCGACGGCGGCGGGCGTGCGCGCGATCGGAACGGTCGTCTACGAGCACTTCGCCGGGGCGGTCGGTACTCCGGCCGGGTTCGCCGCCGAGAACCTCGTGCTGACGAGCGCGGCGCCCTTCTACAGCGGGCCGGGCACGGGCCAGCTCGGGGTTGCTGCGGCGGGCACGCGGGTGGCCGCCTACGCGAGCCGGCGCGAGTGGTACCAGGTGATCCGCAACGGCCAGTACGTGTACATCCACGCCTCCGCGCTGCGCAACTACTACGACTACCCGCGCAGCGCTCGCTGAAGGGCCCGCAGCGGGGCCGTGAGCCGCCACGACCACGTCTGCCGCATCGCGTCGCGCTCGGCCTGCACGGCCGCGAGCTGCTCGAGCGCGGTGCGGAAGCCCGCGTCGAGCTCGCGGATGACGCCCTCGCGCTCGGCGAGCAGCGCGGTCGTCTCCGCCGTCTCCGCCCGTCGGGTGCGCTCGGCCCATCGGCCGAAGTCGACGACGATGTCGAGGGCCTCGCGGGCGCACCAGCCCTCGACGTCGGCAGCGCGGTCGGCCGTGCACTCGTGCTCGACCGCCGCCGCGCCGCCCACGGGCAGCGCGGGCACCACGCGGCTCCAGCGCTCGTGCACGCGCGGGGTGAGGCGGTCGGCGAGGTAGCGGCGCAGCATCCCGGCAGCGGATTGCTGGCCCTCGTGCCGGATCAGCGCCTCGCCGACGAGCGCGACCGGCCAGCCGTGCGCCCGCAGGTGCGTGCACAGGTCGAGGTCGGTGTAGCTCAGCGGATACAGCGAGGGGTCGGGGCCGCCGACCGCGTCCCACGCGGCCGCGCGCACCAGCAGGCCCTTGCTCGTGACCCAGTCGCGCGCCTCGACACCGACCGGCCGACGCTCGTGCGAGTCGTCGGTCGCGCTCCAGGTGGCGAGGTCGTCGGTGCACCACCCGCCGGTGAACCGCTGCACGGCACCATCGGCATCGACCTGCACCGAGCCCAGCGCACCGAGGGCCGGGTGTGCGTCGGCGGCGTCGACGAGTGCGTCGAGCCAGCCGGGCAGCACCACCATGTCGTCCTGCACCCACACCAGCAGCTCGGCGGCCGTCTCGGCCCGCGCGCGGTGCAGCCCGCCCGCCCAGCCGAGGTTGAGCGCGGGCTCGATGATGGGCAGGCCCATGCCCTCCAGCGTGGCGTCGACCGCGGGGTCATCGCCGCCACCGGGGTTCACCACGCAGACGATCTCGAATGGGGTGCGCGATTCGTGGTCACGGAGGGCCCGCAGGCAGGCGACGAGCCGGGCGCTGCGGCCGAGGGCCACGACCAGCAGCGCCGCGCGCGGCGCGGCGGCGACAGTGGGGGTGGGGGCGGCGGGGCTCACGGTGCCCATAGCCTAGGAGCATGACCTGGCTTGTCACCGGCGGCGCCGGCTACATCGGAGCGCACGTCGTGCGCGCGCTCACCGCGGCGGGCATGCGCGCCGTCGTGCTCGACGACCTCTCGAGCGGCCACGCCGCCTTCGTTCCGGCCGACGTGCCCTTCGTGCGGGCATCCATTCTCGACGCGGCGGCGGTGGATGCGGCGCTCACGCAGCACGCCGTCACCGGCGTCATCCACGTCGCCGGCTTCAAGTACGCGGGCGTGAGCGTCGAGCGCCCCCTGCACACCTACGAGCAGAACGTCACGGGCATGATCACCCTGCTCGACGCCATGCAGCGCCACGGCGTCGACCAGTGCGTGTTCTCGTCGTCGGCGGCCGTCTACGGCGCCGTCGATGCCGACCTCGTCACGGAGGACACCCCGAAGAGCCCGACCTCGCCCTACGGCGAGTCGAAGCTCATCGGCGAGTGGCTGCTGCGCGACCAGGCGGTGGCGGCCGGTCTGCGGCACACGAGCCTGCGCTACTTCAACGTGGTCGGCTCGGGCGACCCGGCGGTGCGCGACACGAGCCCGCACAACCTGTTCCCGCTCGTGTTCGACGCCCTCGTCGAGGGGCGTGTGCCGCGCATCAACGGCACCGACTACCCGACGCCCGACGGCACGTGCGTGCGCGACTACATCCACGTCGCCGACCTCGCGCTCGCGCACGTCGAGGCCGCGCGGCGCCTCGAGGCGGGATCGCCGATCGAGCCCGCGTACAACCTGGGCTCGGGCGACGGCGTCTCGGTGCGTCAGATCATGGATGCGGTGGCCGACGTCACCGGCATCGCCTTCGCCCCCGAGCTCGCGCCCCGTCGCCCGGGCGACCCGCCGCGCATCGTGGCGAGCGGCGAGCTCGCGGCGCGCGACCTCGGCTGGGCCATGCGCCACACCCTGGCCGAGATGGTGCGGTCGGCGTGGGAGGCGCGGAGGGCATCCGCCGCGTAGGGCATCCGCGGCGCAGGTGGTACCGGCACGATGCCCCCCGCGATAGGGGATTCCCCCTATCGGCGCGTGGGGGTTCACGACCATAGGGTCAGCGTGTCTGCCCTCCGTCGACCCCCGGGAGCCTTCAGGTGCGCCGTTCTTCGATCCTCTCCGTCGCCGCTCTCGCGCTCTTGCTCGTCGGGGCGCCGACCACGGCGCTCGCCGCTGAGCGGCCGGTTGATGACACGCCACCGCTGACGGCGGCCGCCGACGGTACGGTGACGACGCGCGTGCTCGTGCAACTGCCCAGCGGTGATTTCGAGCCCGCCCAACCGGGTGAGGCAGTGCTGCGGCTGTACTCGGCCGGCTTCTCTGATGGCAGCGTCGTCGCAACCTTTTCCAGCGGCGCCGATGGGGTCATCACCGCGACGGTTGCTCCGGGCGACTACTTCCTCGAGTTCGCCTCGACCGACCCGCGCACGTTCCCGGTGCACGAGTGGTACACGAACCAGCGGTACTCCGACAGTGCGCTCGCTCTCACCATCGGCGACGGGGCGAGCATCAATCTCGGCAACCAGGCCCTCGAGCTGCGCGAGCTCGACTCGACGCGCGTCGCCGGTGCCGATCGCTTCGCCACCGCGGTCGCCGTGTCGCAGCGGGCCTTCCCCGTCGTGGGTGCCGGCGTCGACGTCGTCGTCGTGAACGGCAACAGCTTCGCCGACGCCCTCTCAGCGGGCCCTCTCGCCAACGATGTCAACGGTTCGCTGCTGCTCGTCTCGAGCACGACCATTCCCGAGGTCACGCGGGCTGAGATCGAGCGGCTCAACCCGACCTCGATCTATATCGTCGGCGGAACGGGCGTGGTGTCGAGCGCGATCGAAGAGCAGCTGCGCCCCTACGCCGCGAACCCCAACTTCGTCTACCGCCTGGCCGGTGCCGACCGCTACGCCACGTCTCGCGCCGTCGTGCAGCAGATCGGGCCCGGCATCAATAACCTGATGATCGCGACAGGGCGCAATTTTCCGGATGCTCTCTCGGCCGTCCCCGCCGCCAACGCGTTCGGCCGCGGGGCCCTGCTGCTCGTCGACGGAACCCGCACGTCGCTCGACGGCGCCACCCGCACCCTGCTCAACGCCCGCTCGGCCGCTGACTTCTGGGTCGTGGGTGGCGCGGGTGCGGTGAGCGCGCCGCTCGTGGCGGACATCCAGACGATCGCACCCGTCGTTCGCCTCTCGGGTGCCGACCGCTATGCGACCTCGCAGGCGGTGGCGTTCCAATTCTTCGTGCAGGCCGACGAGGCGTACCTCGCCAACGGCGGCGGTTTCGCCGACGCCCTCGCCGCGGGGCCGGCAGCGGCGGACGCGGGTGCACCGGTGTATCTCACCCGCCAGACGTGCATTCCGACGGTGATCTACGACGACATCCTCGCCGTGTTCGCCAACCGCATCATCCTCGTCGGGGGCACCGGCGTGCTGACCAACGGCGTCGCGACGTTCACCGAGTGCTGAGCGGTCGCACAGCTGACATCGCCTGCGCAGGATTACTCATGGTTGCCCGAGCCATGCTCGCCTAGGGTGCAACCATGACCCGACTTCGTGCTGCCCTGCTCTCGACCCTGGCGATCGCCGCCCTGGTCGCCACGCTCACGACCGCGCCGGCTGCCGCGCGCACCACGGACGAGCCCGTCAGCCCCGAGCTTTCGTCCGCGAACTCGGGGGTGATCAGCGGCCGCGTGCTGATCGAGCCCTTCGGCGGCGGAACCCCGGTGCCGGCGAACAGCGGCGAGGTGCAGTTCTTCTCGCAGTCGAGCTCGGTGCTCGTGCCGACCGCGACGGCATTCCTCACCTCGTCGGGCACCTTCAGCCTGCCCTCCGGACTGCCCGCCGGGCAGTACGCCGTGGCGTTCATCAGCCGCGATACCCGCGCCGTGCCGGTGCGCGAGTGGTTCAACAACCAGCGTGATCGGCTCGGTGTCGACGCGATCACGCTCGTCGATGACGCCGCCTTCGCGTTCGGCGACGTCGTGCTCGAGCAGCGCACCATCGACACCGAGCGCATCTTCGGCGCCAACCGCTATGCGACGGCGGCCGCGGTCAGCGATCGCTATGCGATCGACGGCGCCGTGCGCGACATCGTCATCGTCAACGGGCAGAACTTTCCTGACGCGCTCGGCGCCGGCCCGATCGCCGCGCGCTTCGGGGGGCCGCTGCTCATGGTGACGCAGAACGCCATCCCGGCCGAGACGGCCGCCGAGCTCGATCGGCTGACCCCGCGCACGATCACGATCGTCGGCGGCACCGGGGTCGTCTCGGCCGCGGTCGAGGCGCAGCTCGCCACCTATGTCGGGGGCGCCGAGAACGTCACGCGCATCGCGGGCGCCAACCGCTACGCCACCTCGCGCGCGATCGTGCAGGCCCTCGACTCGGCGGCGCCCATCAATGAGCTCTTCATCGCGACGGGCCGCGGCTTCCCCGATGCGCTCTCCGCCGTTCCGGCCGCCGGCTGGGTGGGCGGTGCGGTGCTGCTCGTCGACGGGGCGCTCGGGTCGCTCGACTCCACGACCGCGGCGTTCATCGACGGCCTCGACGTGCCGGTGACGATCGTCGGGGGCACCGGGGTGGTGAGTGCGGGCATCCAGAGCCAGCTGTCGGGTCGGGGCATCGTCGTCGACCGTGTGTCGGGGGCGAACCGCTACGCGACGTCGGTCGCCATCGCCGTGGAGTACTTTCCCTATGCCGACCTGTCCTACCTCGCCAATGGTCTCGGCTTCGCCGACGCTTTGGCGATCGGCCCGTGGGGCGGTGCGTATCGTATTCCGGTCTACCTGAC
>JAIXXG010000093.1 GCA_027490915.1 Microbacteriaceae bacterium | reverse complement strand
TAGGGCTGCATCGAGGCCGAGAGCGCGAGGTGCGAGGTGAACGTGTGGTTGACGTAGGTGACGCCGTGCCGCACCGCGTGGTCGGCGACCGCCTTGGAGGCGCCGATGCCGCCGATGCGCGCGGCGTCGACCTGGATGAACCGCACCCCGCCGTAGTCGATGAGGTTGGTGGCCATGTGCACGGTGTGCGCGCCTTCGCCGCCCGCGATGCCGACGGTGCGGGCACGGGATGCCAGCGCGGCGTGGGCGACGTAGGCGTGCGGCAGGAAGGGCTCTTCGAGCCAGGTCGCGTGCGCGTTCTCGAGCGCCTCGAGACGAGCCGCCGCGGCGTCGACGTCATCGCCCCAGATCTGGCCGGCGTCAATGAGCAGCTGCGCGTCGTCGCCGAGGCCCTCGCGGGCGGCGGCGACGTGGTCGGCGTCATCGGCGGCCGAGCCGGTGCCGTAGCTGCCCCAGCCGAACTTCACGGCGCGGAACCCGTTGGCGCGCGCGAGCCGTGCCCGGTCGAGGGTGCCCTGCGGGGTGTCGCCCATCAGCATGGATGCGTACGGCAGCTTGGCGTACGACCGCTCGTAGCCCAGCAGCTGCCAGACGGGCTGCTCTTTGGCCTTGCCGAGCAGATCCCACAGCGCGATCTCGATGCCCGACCAGGTGTGGCCCGCCTGCAGGAGGTCCATGCTGTTGCGCCCGACGTTGCGGGCGATGCGCAGGATGTCGGCGGGCGAGTCGATGCGCTCGCCGAGAACGGAGTCGGCGACCGGCTGGCACACCCCGTGCGAGCGCGGGGTGACGAAGGCGGCGATCGAGGTGAGCGGCGAGGCTTCGCACTCGCCCCAGCCGACGTGCCCGTCGGCCGTGACGCGCACGAGCAGGGCGTCTTGACTGCCGTCGGCCTCGAGGGTGACCTCGGGCATCGATGCGTAGAAGAAGTCGACGGAGTCGATGTTCATGAGCCGTTTGCCGCCTTCGCGATGTGGTCGGGGGGTGGGCCGCCGCGGGAGCAGCGGGCGCGTCGCCCGTGCCCGCCACCGCGCGGTGCACCTTTACATCATACGTTACACCCCACCGTGAGTGCGAACACGGTAACGATTGGGCAACCGCACTTGCGCATCCGGTGCCTAGGTATGATGTAATGGCGTCACCAACGTGGCTCTGCCACCGCGCGAAAGAAACGGACGATGATGTCGCAGACGCTCGAGAGCACCCCGGCTGCCCGCCGCGCCTCGCGCCTGCGCCCGTCCGCATCGCGCTCCTCCCGGCCTTCGGCGGGCTCCCCCGCCCGCCCGAAGCTCGCGGCAGCATCGACGGCCCGGGGACGTGCCGTCGCGCTGCGCGCGAATCCCGAAGCGGCCCGGGCCATCCGGCCGTGTGCCCCCATAGGAAGGACACAGCAATGTCAACACGGAAGGTAGCGGCGATCGTCGCGACCGTCGGCCTCGTCGCCGGCCTCGCGGCCTGTGCGCCCGCCGAGCCGGCTGAGGAGGCCGGTGGCGAGCTGCTCATCTGGGACACCGGAATTCTCGGGCGCACGCTCGAGAACGGCGACCCCGACCTCGAGAACTCGTTCATCGACCAGATGGCGGCGAAGTTCGAGGAGGCCAACCCCGGTGTGAGCATCGAGGTCGTGCAGCAGGGCGGCGACATCACCGCGAACAGCGCGCAGTTCCAGGCTGCCGCGATCGCCGGTGACGGCCCCGACATCCGCATCCAGTACGCGGGCGGCCCGACCATCTCGTTCGCCGACTTCTTCACCGACCTCGACCCGCTGCTCGGGCCGGAGGTTCTCGACAACCTCGCCGGTGTCAACGTCAACCGCGAGGGCTTCTCGGCCGACGGCCGCCTGCTCGGCATGCCGTACGGCGCGGGCAACCTCTTCACCGTGTTCCAGAACCACGCGGTGCTCGAAGAGGCCGGCCTCGACCCGAACGACCCGCCCGCCACGTGGGAGGAGATGCTCGCCAACGGCCAGCAGGTCGTCGACAACACCGACAAGAACGGCTTCTGGGTCGCGAACCTCGAGGGCTACGTCGGTGCGTGGGCGATCGCCGCGCTCGTCGGTGGCCAGCTCGGCGAGTCGGTCTTCACCCAGATGTACGCGGGTGAGATCCCCGTCGACGACCCCGCCATGGTGCGCGCCTACGAGGCCTTCGCCGAGTGGGGCGCGAGCGGCCTGACCAACCCCGACGCCGGCCAGGTGTCGAACGGTGAGTCGACCGCAGGCTTCGTCAACGGCTCGAGCGCCTACTACCTCGTCGGCAGCTGGGAGAACAACAACATGCTCGACGCGTTCGGTGAGGACGGCGTGAGCTCGTTCTTCATCCCGACGCTCGAGGGCTCCGACTTCCCGGCCATGGGCGCGGGCGGTCCGGAGATCGCGATCTCGATCTCGGAGACCTCCGAGAACAAGGAGCTCGCCGCGGAGTTCCTGAAGTTCCTGGCCCAGGCCGAGAACCAGGACGTGTTCGTGGAGCTGTACCAGACGCAGGGTTCGAACCACAAGGACGGCGACCCGTCGAAGATCCAGAACCCGCTGCTGCGTCAGCAGTTCGAGCAGCTGGCTCAGGCGACCGACGGTGTCACCTTCGCCTTCGACTCGGTCATGCCCCAGGCGACGATCGACCTCTTCTACCGCGTGAACGCCGGTGTCTTCCTCGGCACCATCACGCCGGAGGACGCGGTCGCGCAGCTGAAGGCGTCGTACGAAGCTGAGATCGCGAACCAGTGACCTCAGCCGCTCTGACCTCGCGCGTGGGCGCCGCTTCGGCGGCGCCCACGGGCGGGGCCCCCGCCCCCCGCAAGCCCGGAGGCATCCGCCGGCGTGACCGTGTCGTCGGTCTGCTCGCCGTTCTTCCGGCCTTCCTCATCGTGGTCGGCTTCATGGCCTTCCCGGTCGGATTCGCGCTGTTCATCTCGTTCACCAAGACGAACGGCCTCACCTACGAGTGGCGCGGACTCGACAACTACATCGCCCTGTTCAACGACCCGATCGTGCACCAGGTCTTCCTCAACAACCTGAAGTTCCTGATCTCGGTGCCGCTCGTGATCTTCGCGGCCCTGATCGTCTCGGTGCTGCTGTTCGAGCGCGTGCGCGGCTGGAAGTTCTTCCGCGTCATCTTCTTCCTGCCGAACGTGCTCTCGGTCGCGGTCATCGGCATCATGTTCCGCAACGCCTTCGGCTACTACGGCGGTGTCAACCAGGCCCTCGCGGTGTTCGGCATCGAGCCGATCCAGTTCTTCACCAACGGCGGCACCGCGATCGCGATCATCATCCTCGCGCTCGTGTGGTCGGGATTCGGCTACCAGGCCCTGCTGCTGCTCGCCGGCCTGACCTCGATCAACCCCGCGGTCTTCGAGGCGGCGGCGATCGACGGCGCCGGCTGGTGGAAGCGCCTCTGGTACATCACGCTGCCGAACATCCGGCGCGTGCTGGGCTTCGTGTTCATCATCAACGTGCTCTACACGTTCTCGTCGCTCTTCGGCTTCGTGTTCGTGATGACCGCGGGCGGGCCGGGCTTCGACACCACGACGATCGACTACCTCGTGTACCTGCGGGCCTTCTCGAGCACGAACCTCGGCTCGGGTGCGGCGCTGGCGGTCATCCTGTTCCTCTTCATCGGAATCCTGACCCTCATCCAGAACAAGGTGTTCAAGCTGCAGGAGGAGGACTGACATGGCCGTCGTCGAAGACGACGTCGTCGTCAGCAAGCGCATCTCGTCGAGCCGCACGCAGTGGCCGATCTTCATCGCCCTCGTCGTGGTCGCGGCCACGATCGTGTACCCGCTCTACTTCGTCATCATCACGTCGCTGCGACCGAACGCCGACTACCTGCAAGACCCCTTCGGGCTGCCGGGAGAGTGGACGCTCGAGAACTACCTGCGCCTCGCTGAGACCTACGGCGTGGGCCAGGCGTTCCTCAACAGCATGTTCGTGAGCATCACGTCGGTCGCGCTCGTGCTGGTGCTGGCCTCGCTCGCGGGCTTCGCGCTCGCGAAGCTGCCGGTGCCCGGCACGAAGTACATCACGGCGACGTTCGTGTCGGTCATGCTGATCCCGGGCCCGGTGCTGATCATCCCGATCTATCTGATGCTCGCGCGCCTCGACCTGGTCGGCACCTACTGGGGGCTGATCCTCGTGTACGTGGCGACCGGTCTGCCGTTTGCGACGTTCTTCTTGACGCTGTCGTTCCGGGGCATCCCCGACGAGGTCATCGAGGCGGCCCGCATCGACGGCGCGGGGTTCTTCCGCATCATGTGGTCGATCATCGCCCCGATGGGCTCGAGCGGCGTGGCCACCCTCGCCGTGCTGCAGTTCCTCGGCGTCTGGAATGAGCTGATCTTCGCGTTCATCCTCATCCCCGAGGAGTCGATGCGACTGCTCACCCCGACGCTCGCGAGCATCGGCGAGCGCTTCCTCACCGATCAGCCGCTCGTCTCGGCGGGCCTGTTCATCACCGCGTCGATCCCGCTGATCCTGCTCGCCTTCGCCTCGCGCTACATCATGCAAGGCCTGCAGGTGGGCGTCAGCCGCTAGGCACCACAGACCTCGCGGGGCCGGGCTGCCCGAGCGCCCGGCCTCGCGAGCTGTCGTTCTATCCGGCGCTACTGCGCCCCGTCGAACCAGCCGCGCGCGTGGAAGGTCGCGTCGATGGCGGGGCCGCGGCGCGTGGGGGCGGCCCACTGCACGCCGTTGGCGAGCACGCGGTGGATGCTCGGGTCGTTGTAGACGGGATACTCCTGGTCGCCCGGCGAGAAGTAGAACACCCGCCCGTGCCCGCGGGTCCACGTGCAGCCCGAGCGGAACACCTCGCCGCCCGAGAACGACGAGATGAAGATGAGTTCTTCGGGGGTGGGGATGTCGAAGAACTCGCCGTACATCTCCTGCGCCTCGATCACGAGCGGGTCGGGAACCCCGGCGGCGATCGGGTGGGTCGGGTCGACCGTCCACACCACCTCGCGGTCGCCGTCGTTGCGCCAGCGCAGCGAGCACGTCGTGCCCATGAGCTTCTTGAAGATCTTCGAGTAGTGGCCCGAGTGCAGCACGATGATGCCCATGCCGCCGAGCACCGCGTCGTAGAGCCGGTCGACGACCGCGTCGTCGACCTCGGGGTGCGCCTCGTGGCCCCACCACAGCAGAACGTCGGTGTCATCCACGACCGACTGCGGCAGGCCGTGCTCGGGCTCGTCGAGCGTCGCGGTGCGCACGCTGACGGCGTCGCCGAGCAGGCTCGTCAGGCCGGCGGCGATGGCCCCGTGCATCCCGGTCGGATACAGCTTCGCGGTGAGCGAGTCGGGGTAGTTCTCGTGCCGGTTCTCGTTCCAGACGGTCACGCGCAGGGGCGCGGCGGCGGCGGCGGCGGCGGGGGCGGTGGCGGTCATCAGCTCTCCAGTCGGATCTCGCGGCCCTCAGCGGCCGAGCGGTAGCAGGCGTCGAGGATCTCGGTGCGGTGCAGGGCGAACTCGCCGCGGTGGTGCTCCCACTGGCCTGACCGCACGTGGTCGAGAAACTCGGCGATGACGATCGGGTGCTCGCCGCCGGGCACGTGCACCTCGGGCGCGATGTCGACCGGGCGGCCGGCGACATCGCGGTAGATGCGCACGGTGTCGTCGCTCGCGTAGCGCGGCACGAACACGCGCAGCCCACCGTCGACGCCGAGCAGCTCGATGGAGATGTCTTCGTCGTCGGCCGTGTGGCCGGCCCAGGTGATCTCGAACGCGGCGCTCGAGCCGTCGTCGAAGCGGAACAGCGCACTCGCGAGATCCTCCACCTCGAAGGCGCCGGTGTCGGAGGCCATCTGCTCGGTGCGATCCATGGCGCCGTAGCCGGCGCGGCCCAGCTCGCCGTGCGCGACGGCGCTCACGGCGACGACCTTGCGTTCGCCGAGCAGGAACAGCAGCGAGTCGAGCACGTGCGGCCCGAGGTCGATGAGCGCACCGCCGCCGGCCATGCGCTTGCTCGTGAACCACGAGCGCAGGCCCGGGATGCCCGCCCGCCGCTTCCACGAGGCGCGCGCGTGGTAGATGCGGCCGATGCCGACCTCGTCGAGGTAGCGCTTGGCGTACTGGATGTCGGCGCGGCGGCGGTGGTTGAACGCCACCTCGAGCACGCGATCGTGCTCGATCGCGGCGGCGACCATCTCGCGCGCCTGCGCGGTGTCGAGCGCGAGCGGCTTCTCGCAGAAGACGTGCTTGCCCGCGGCGAGTGCGGCCATCGTGATGGGGTGGTGCAGTGCGTTGGGGGTGGCGATGCTCACGATGTCGAGGTCGGGCAGAGCGACGAGCGCCTCCCAGTCGTCGAGCAGCACGGGCACGCCGTACTGGGCACCGAGCTGCGTGCGGCGCTCGACCTCTTTGCCGGCGAGAGCGACGACCTCGACGCCCGGAAGCCCGGCGAAGGCCTCGAGGTGCACCGAGCCCATGCCGAGGCCGACGATGCCGACGCGAAGCGGAGCGGAAGGGATGGTCGCCGAGTCGGCGGGGGAGGAGGATGCCACAGATGGACGCTTTCGACGGAGGGTGCTGGTGGAGGGCCGCCGGGGGTGCCGCGCACGACACCCCTTTAGGTATGATGTAAAGCCTACAGGTGAGGATGACCGCATGACCGACGCAATGCTGCGTGCCCGGCCCGACGAGGGCGGCCGGGTCACGGTCGCGCTCGCTGACACCATTCTGAGCGATTCCCCCGCCCTCCTGGTCGAGATCGACCGTCGGCCTGTCGAGGCCTGGCGCGCGCCGCACATCACCACCGCCGCCGATCGGGTCACGATCACGGGCACCCTGGCGACGAGCGGCCGGGATGCGGAGCACCAGCTGCACGCCACCTGGAGCGCGCGCCGCATCGCCGGCGAGCCCGTGTGGGAGCACGCGCTCGTGCTGCGCAACGACGGCGAGCATCCCGTGACCATCACGCGCATGGACCCGCTGTCGCTCGCGGTCGGCGCCGACTGGCGCACCCACGCGTTCCACAGCGCGTGGGGCGACGAGTTCCGCCCGCTCGCCGGCCACGCCGGGCACCACCTCGTGCTCGAGAGCCGGTCGGGCCGCAGCTCGCACGGCATGATCCCGTGGCTCGGCCTCGAGCGCGGACCGCTCGCCCGCACGGCCCGACCGGTGCCCGGCGGCGATCAGCCGCGCGCGGCGGTGACCGTCGCGCCCGCCTACAGCGGCAACTGGCACATCCACGCGATGGCCGGGGGGCTCGTCACCGCGGGCATCTCGCCCTGGCAGTTCTTCGTCGAGCTCGCCCCCGGCGAGAGCGTCACTGCCCCGAGCGTCGTGCTGACGATCGCCCCGACGCTGGATGCGGCCGCCGTCGCCCTGCAGCGCGCCGTCGCCGCCGACTGGCTGCCCCGCACCCCCTTCACCGACGCGGTGCCCGTCGAGTGGAACCACTGGTGGCCGTACGAAGACCAGGAGGTCGACGAGCAGGTCATCGCCGCGAACGCGCGCGTGGCCGCCGACCTCGGCATCGAGGTGGCCACGGTCGACGCGGGCTGGTTCGGCGCCGCCGACCCCACGAGCTACTGGCAGGAGCAGCGCGGCGACTGGGCGAGCGTCAACACCGCGCGGTTCCCCTCGGGCCTCGCCGCGCTCGGGCAGAGCATCCGCGACGCGGGCGTGCTGCCGGGCATGTGGATCGAGGCCGAGGCCGTCGGCGCGCACTCGCTGCTGCGGGCGGCGCGGCCCGAGGCGATGGCGCACAGCGTCGAGGCGCGGCGCGCCGACCCCTCGTACCGCGTGCAGACCGAGTCGCTCGACCCCGACGACCCGACATTCCTGGGCTACGTCTGCCTGGGCTCGCCCGCGGGCCGCGAGCACGTGCTCGCGTCGATGAGCACGCTCATCTCGACGACGGGCGCGCGCTGGATCAAGCTCGACTTCAACATCGACCCCGACGCGGGCTGCACGCGCACCGACCACGGGCACGGCGCGGGCGACGGCCTGCTGCGGCACTACGAGGGCCTCTACGCGGTGCTCGACGCGGTGCGCGAGCGGCACCCCGAGATCCTGCTCGAGTCGTGCTCGTCGGGCGGGCTGCGCATCGACCTCGGCCTCGCCCGCCACGTGCACGGCTTCTTCTTGAGCGACCCCGACTACACCGAGCACCACTTGCAGGTGCTGTGGGGCGTGCGCCACCTGCTGCCGCCCATTGGCATCCTGCACTGGTCGTGGTCGCAGTGGCGCGGCGACTACCCGCCCGCGCGGCGCGACTGGGCGACGCTCGGCACCGATGAGTTCGATCGCATGCTGCGCGCGGCCATGGTGCACCGCTTCGGCGTGAGCCTGCGGCTGCCCGAGCTGCGGCCCGAGCTGCTCGAGCGGCTGCGCGAGCACGTCGCGCTGTTCCGCGCCGAGCTCGTGCCCTTCGTGCGCGATGGCGTGCTGCAGCCCCTCAGCGCGAGCCCCGAGCGCGGCGGGTTCGGCGAGCGCGCGCCGAGCATCCAGGTGAGCCACCCCGACGGCCGCGTGCTGCTCGCCGTGTTCGTGCTCGAGGGCGGCGTGCGGCCCGCGGGCGTGTGCCTGCAGGGTCTCGAGCCCAACGCGACCTACCGCGTGCGCGACCTCGCCGACGGCGATGTGCGCCGCATGTCGGGCGTCGAGCTCATTGAGGATGGCCTTGCCGTGCTCGGCGACGACCCCGTCACCTCGTGGCTGCTCATCATCGAGCCTGAGCACTAGACCTCTCTCACCCACCCGTCACCACCGTCAGCAGAAAGCGCCCATGCACAAGGACCACGCCCTCGTCGTCGCCCGCCTCGATCGCTTCGTGCGCGATCATCTGCAGCCGGCGCTGTACCGGGATGCCCATCCGCTCGCCGCGACCGCGTGGCAGGTCGAACGCGAGCCCGTGCCCTTCGAGACCGCCGTCGGGCAGCCGTTCGAGCCGGTGCCGCTCGGCTGGCGCTGGGGTCGCGCGTGGTCGACCGTGTGGCTGCGCGTCACGGGCGAGGTGCCCGCCGCCTGGCTGCCCGAGCCGCCCGCCGGCACGCGCATCGAGGTGCTCGTCGACTTCGGCTACAACCGCTCGCGCTCGGGCTTCCAGGCCGAGGGGCTCGCCTACCGGCCCGACGGCACGCTCATCAAGTCGATCGCGCCGCTCAACTCGTGGCTGCCGGTCGCGCCCGGTGAGCGGCAGATCGACGTGCTCATCGAGGCCGCCGCCAACCCCGACGTCGCGGGCGAGTACACCTTCGACCCCACGCCGTACGGGCAGTGGGAGACCGCGCCCGACGAGCCGCTGTACGAGCTCAAGCAGCTCGAGGTGGCCCTGCGCGACGAGACCGTCTGGCACCTGCTGGCCGACATCTGGACCCTGCGCGGGCTCATGGACGAGCTGCCCGAGGGCTCGTCGCGGCGCCACGAGATTCTGCGCGCGCTGGAGGACATGCTCGACGTGCTCGATCCGGAGGGCATCCCGGCGACCGCGCAGGCCGGCCGCGACGCGCTGTCACCCGCGCTCGCGAAGCCCGCCAGTGCGAGCGCCCACCGCATCCTCGCCACCGGCCACGCGCACATCGACTCGGCCTGGCTGTGGCCGCTGCGCGAGACCGTGCGCAAGTGCGCCCGCACGTTCACCAACGTCATGGACCTGATGGACGAGCACCCCGACTTCGTGTTCTCGTGCTCGAGCGCCCAGCAGTACCTCTGGATGAAGGAGCACCACCCGCAGGTGTTCGCCCGCATCCGCGAGAAGGTCGCTGCGGGGCAGTTCGTTCCCGTCGGCGGCATGTGGGTCGAGAGCGACACCAACATGCCCGGCGGCGAGGCGATGGCCCGCCAGTTCATCGCCGGCAAGCAGTTCTTTTTGAACGAGTTCGGGGTCGAGTGCGAGGAGGCCTGGATGCCCGACTCATTCGGCTACTCGGGCGCCCTGCCGCAGATCGTCGCGGCCGCTGGGTCGCGCTGGTTCTTGACCCAGAAGATCTCGTGGAACCAGATCAACACCATGCCGCACCACACCTTCTGGTGGGAGGGCATCGACGGCACGCGCGTCTTCACGCACTTCCCGCCCGTCGACACCTACATCAGCGAGCTCAGCGGCACAGAGCTCGCGCACGCCGAGCGCAACTTCTCGGAGAAGGGTCGCGCGACGACCTCGCTCGTTCCCTTCGGCTGGGGCGACGGCGGCGGCGGGCCGACCCGCGAGATGATCCAGGCCGCGCACCGCACCGCGAACCTCGAGGGGTCGCCGCGGGTCACGATCGGCACCGCCCGGCAGTTCTTCGAGGATGCCCAGGCCGAGTACCCGCAGGCGCCCGTGTGGAGCGGCGAGATGTACCTCGAGCTGCACCGCGGCGTGTTCACCTCGCAGCTGCGCACCAAGCAGGGCAACCGCCGCAACGAGGCCCTGCTGCGGCAGGCCGAGCTGTGGGCGGCGACGGCGGCCCTCCGCACGGACTACACCTATCCGCGCGAGGCGCTCGAGCGCGCCTGGCAGACCGTGCTGCTGCTGCAGTTCCACGACATCCTGCCGGGCAGCTCGATCGCCTGGGTGCACCGCGAGGCCGAACAGCGGCACGCGGCCGTGAGCGAGACGCTCGAGGGCATCATCGGCGAGGCGCTCGCGGCGCTCGCCGCGGTCTCCGAGAACGGTGCGGCGCTCGCCGGGGAGCCGAGCGAGGGTGCGGGTCACGACCTCGTCGTCAACGCCTCGCCGTTCGCGCGCGAGGGCGTGCCGGCTCTCGGGGCAGCGCCGCTCGCGGCATCGCATCCCGCCGTCACCGCGATCGAGGGTACAGACGGCGCGACGGTGCTCGACAACGGTGTGATCCGCGCGGTCGTGGATGCCCGGGGCCACGTCACCTCGCTCATCGCTCACGCCGACGGGCGCGAGGCGATCCCCGCCGGGCAGCCCGCGAACGTGCTGCGCCTGCACCGCGACCTGCCGAACCTGTGGGACGCGTGGGACCTCGACCAGCACTACCAGCGCACGGTCACCGAACTGTTCGAGGTCGACGAGCGCCGGGTGCGGGCATCCGACGACGAAGCGACGGTCATCACGGTGCGCCGCATCGGCGGCGGCGACAAGCCGGTCAGCACGATCGAGCAGCGGCTCAGCCTGCGCGCGGGCGCCGCGGCGCTCGAGATCGAGAACCGCATCGACTGGCGCGAGCGCGAGAAGATCCTCAAGCTCGCCGTGCCGCTCGACGTGCACGCCGACCGCATCGCGGCCGAGACGCAGTTCGGCCACCTGTTCCGCGCCACCCACACGAACACCAGCTGGGATGCCGCGCGCTTCGAGGCCTGCCAGCACCGCTTCGTGCACCTCGCCGAGCCGGGCTACGGCGTCGCGATCGCGAACGACTCGACCTACGGCTACGACGTCGGCCGCGACACCCGCGCCGACGGCGGCACCACGACGACCGTGCGGTTCTCGCTGCTGCGCGCCCCGCTCTTTCCCGACCCCGAGACGGATCAGGGCGAGCACCTGCTGCGCTTCCGCATCGCGCCCGGGGCCACGATCGGCGACGCGGTCGCGCTCGGCTACGACCTCGCCGTCCCCCTCCGCGGGCTGCGCGCGGCGGCCCCGATCGCTCCGCTCGTGTCGAGCAGCGACCCGGCCGTCGTCGTCGAGACCGTGAAGCTCGCGGAGGACGGCTCGGGCGATCTCGTCGTGCGGCTCTACGAGTCGCGCGGCGGCAAGGCTCGCACAACGGTCACGCTCGACGGCACGGCGCAGCGCATCGAGGTCACCGACCTGCTCGAGCGCGCGCTCGAGGCCGGCGCCGCCGGTTTCGCCGAGCCCGCCGAGGGTGACAGCATCGAGCTGCCCTTCCGTCCGTTCCAGCTGCGCACCCTGCGCTTCCGAGAGGTCAGCGCCCGATGACCGTGGATGCCCTTCCGCCCGTCCCCCGACCCACCGCCCCGCACCCGCTCGACGCCGTGACCCCGGCGCCGGGGGCGCTCGCGCCGGTGGCGACCGTGTCGACCGATGCGCCGGTGCTCGTGCTCGACGGCATGTGGCGGTTCCGCTGGGCGCCGAGCGCGCGCGACGCGCGGCTCGACGCGGCCGGGCGCTCGGTCGAGCATCCGGATTTCGACGACAGCGGGTGGGGCAGCATCGCGGTGCCCTCGAGCTTCACGATGCCGGTGCACGACGCGACCGTCGGGGGGCCGCACGGCGCGCCCGCCTACACGAACGTGAAGTATCCCTTTCCGCTCGACCCGCCGAACCCGCCCGACGAGAACCCGATCGGCGACCACCGGCTGCGGTTCGCGCTCGACCCGGCGTTCGGGCCGCTGCCCGCGCGGGCGCAGCTGCGCTTCGAGGGCGTCGAGGGCGCCGGCGACGTGTGGCTCAACGGCACCTTCGTCGGCTCGACGCGCGGCAGCCGCCTGCCGACGGTGTTCGAGGTCGGCGACCTGCTCGCTGCGTCGAACGTGCTGGTGGTGCGCGTGCACACCTTCAGCGCCGCGTCGTACCTGGAGGACCAGGACGAGTGGTGGAACCCCGGCATCATCCGCTCGGTGACCCTGCGGGCGCGGCCCGCGCGCGCGATCGACGATGTGCGCGCGGAGGCGGCGTGGGGGCCGAGCGGCGCGAGCCTGCGGGTCGACGTGCGCGCCGCATCCGACGCCCCGATCGTCGCCGAGATCGTCGAACTCGGGCTGACGGTGACGCCGGGCATCGAGGTCGCGGTTCCGGATGCTCAGCCCTGGTCGGCCGAGAGCCCCCAGCTGTACACCCTGCGGGTGTCGACGGGTCCGGCCGAGGCGGGCGGCGAGACGGTCGAGACGCGCATCGGCTTCCGCACCGTGGCGATCGTCGACGGCGTCTTCCAGGTCAACGGCGCCCCCGTGCAGCTGCGCGGCGTGAACCGCCACGAGCACCACCCCGACTTCGGGCGGGCCGTGCCGTACGAGACCCTCGTGCGCGACCTGCACCTCATGAAGCAGCACAACGTCAACGCGATCCGCACCTCGCACTACCCGCCGCACCCCGACCTGCTCGACCTCGCCGACGAGCTGGGCTTCTGGGTGATCGACGAGTGCGACCTCGAGACGCACGGCTTCGGCGACGTCGGCTGGCGCGAGAACCCCACCGACGGCCCGCAGTGGGAGGCCGCGCTGCGCGACCGCGCCGCCCGCATGGTCGAGCGCGACAAGAACCACCCGAGCATCATCCTGTGGTCGCTCGGCAACGAGGCCGGCGTGGGGCGTAACCTCGCGGCGATGGCCGACGAGATCCGCGGCCGCGACGCCACCCGTCCGCTGCACTACGAGGGCGACCAGGCGAGCGTCGACGTCGACGTGTGGAGCCGCATGTACGCCTCGCACGCCGACGTCGAGCTCATCGGTCAGGGCCTTGAGCCGCCGCTGGGCGACGACCCGTGGGTGCGTCTCGGCCCCGACGATGACCCGGTCGCGCTGCACGAGCGTCGCCGCGGTATGCCGTTCGTGCTGTGCGAGTACGTGCACGCGATGGGCACGGGCCCCGGCGGCATGACCGAGTACCAGGAGCTGTTCGACCGCTACCCGCGCCTGATGGGCGGCTTCGTCTGGGAGTGGCTCGAGCACGGCATCCACCGCGCCCTGCCTGATTCTGATGGGCACAGTGGTGGAGTCGGCACCTTCTACGGCGGCGACTTCGGCGAGCCCCTGCACGACGGCAACTTCGTCATCGACGGCCTCATCGCCGCCGACCGCACGCCGCGCGCGCAGCTCGCCGACCTCGCGGCCGTCTTCGCGCCGGTCATTCTCGACGTGGATGCGGAGGCCGGCGTTCTGCGCGTGCGCAGCCGCCTCGACCACACCGAAACCAGTCGCTACCAGCTGAGCTGGCGCGTCGAGTCGGCCGCCTCGGCGACCGACGCCGACGGGCTCGACCCCGACGCCGCCGCGGTCGGACGCGCGGGCATCATCGCCCATGCGCCCGTGCCGCCGCGCGGCTCGGTCGAGATTCCGCTGCCCGCGCCGCTGCTCGAGCACGCGCGCACGCCCGGTGTGGTCGTCACCGTCGAGGCGTCCGAGGCCGAGGACACCGCGTGGGCACCGCGTGGCTGGGTTGTCGCGCGCGCGCAGACCGTCTCGGTCGGGGTGCAGGACGCTCGGCCGGCGGCGCTGCCGGCGGCGGCCATCCTGTCGTTGTCAGACCTGCAGATCGACAACGCGACCGGCGCGGTCACGGCGATCGGATCGCAGCCGGTGGAGGACTGGCGCCTCGAGCTGTGGCGCGCTCCGATCGACAACGACCGCGGGGCCGGGTGGGACACCGGCGGTGCACCCTCGGATGCGGCGCGCTGGTCGGCCCTCGGCCTCGACCGCCTGCGCTCGCGGCTGGTGTCGCTCACCCGCACGCCCGACCGCGTCGAGGTCGTGACGCGCATCGGCGCGGCCGCGCTCGACTGGCACCTCGACGCCACGTGGGTCTTCACGGCCGAGGCCGGAGCGCTGCGCCTCGCCCTCGACCTGCAGCCCGTCGTGCCCGAAGGCGTCGACCTGCGCTGGGCGCGGGCGGGCGTCTCGTTCGCACTGCCCGGCCTCGTCGACGAGGTGCGCTGGTTCGGCCGCGGCCCCGGCCCGGCCTACCCCGACACGGGCCAGGCCGCGCACTGGGGCTGGTTCACCCGAACCCTCGACGGCATGCTCGAGCGCACCGTGCGCCCACAGGAGTCGGGAGCCCGCGCCGATATGCGCTGGGCGCGGCTCGCCGGGTCGTCGTCGAGTGGCGCCCCGTCGGCGCTCGAGGTCGTCGCCCCGGAGGGCGTGGCGCTGACCGTGCGCCCGTGGTCGACCGAGACCCTCGCCGCGACGACCCACGATCACCTGCTGGTTCGGGATGCCCGCACCCACATCGTGCTCGACCTCGCGCAGCACGGCGCGGGCACGGCGGCCTGCGGACCGGGCGTGCTGCCGCAGTACCAGCTGCACGCGCGCCCGCTGCGCGGGGTGCTGGAGTTCCGCGTCAGCTGAGCAGGGTCGCGAGTCCGGCCGCAAGGGCGAGGCCGAGCAGCACGGCCGGGATGCCGAGCGCGAGGGTGAGCAGCACGCTCGCGGCGGCTGCGCGGCGCTTGCCCTCGAGGATCAGCTGCACGGTGTCGACCGACAGGGTGCTGAAGGTTGTGAGGCCGCCGCAGAATCCGGTCAGCACGATCAGCTTCGCGGTCGGGTCGAGGGGCAGGCCCAGCGCGAGCCCGGCGATGAACGACCCCCCGACGTTGACCACGAGCACGCCCCACGGAATGCGGCCGCGGCCCGCAAGGCTGACCGACGCGAGGTGACGCAGCACGGCGCCGAGGGCTCCGCCCACGGCGACGGCGAGCACCAGCAGCGGGGTCACCGGTCGACGTCCTTGGATTCGGGAGCCTCTCGGCCGCCATCTCCCGGGTCGCCCGCGGGCGAGGCGGCAGAGCCGCGCGACCCCACGCCCCCGAGCCGGGCACCGAGGGTGAGGCCGGCCCACGCGGCGAGCATCCCGAGCCCGATGCTCAGCACCACGGTCAGCACCGCCCCGACGAGATCTCCCGCCTGGCCGAGCGCGACGACCGAGACCGCGAGCGCCGAGAACGTCGTGAACGACCCCAGGATGCCCGGGCCCAGCCCCGCCCGCACCCACCCCGGCACGCGCGGCCACAGGGCCGCGACCAGCAGGCCGAGCGCGAAGGCTCCGAGGGTGTTGACGAGCAGGGTGCTGAGCGCGAACTCGTCGAGATCGTGCGCCAGCGCCAGGTCGATGAGCAGGCGCAGCGTCGTGCCGAGCAGCCCGCCGACGAGCACCGCGACGAGC
>JAIXXG010000070.1 GCA_027490915.1 Microbacteriaceae bacterium | reverse complement strand
GATGAGGAACGACCAGTAGAGCGGGAACATCGAGCCGAGCAGCACGGCGGTGAGGAAGCCGTAGCCGAGCCAGCCGGGGCGCTGGCCGTTGTCGAGCCCCCGGCGTCGGCGTGCCGAGGTGGCGGGGCCGCGCTCGAGGAGTCCGTATCCGGTGCTCATGATGCCCTCGCGATCGAACGGGTGATCACGACGTTGAGGAGGCCGACGACCACGATGATGAGGAAGAGCAGCCAGGCCACGGCGGCGGCGCGGCCGAAGTTCAGCTGCCCCCAGCCCAGGTTGTAGAGGTAGATGGTGATGGTCATCCACTGGCTGCTCGCGCCGCCCTGGCCCGCGGTGTCGTAGAGGCGCGGCTCGTCGAAGATCTGCAGTCCGCCGATCGTCGAGGTGACGATGACGAAGATCAGGGTCGGGCGCAGCTGCGGGATGGTGATCGAGAAGAACTGCCGCACGGTGCCGGCGCCGTCGATCATCGCCGCCTCGTAGTAGTCGCGTGGGATGGCCTGCATGCCGGCGAGGAGGATGAGCGCGGTGTAGCCGGTCCAGCGGAAGTTCACCATCGTGGCGATCGCGATGTGGCTCGGCAGCACCTCCGAGTGCCAGCCGATCGGGTCGATGCCGAGGTCGCCGAGCAGATTGTTGATGAGCCCGTACTGGTCGCCGAACATGTTGCTGAGGATGAGGGTCACGGCGACGGGCGCCACCACGTAGGGCAGCAGCACGCCCATGCGCCAGAAGGTCTTGGCGCGGAGGTTGCGATCGAGCACGGCGGCGATCAGCAGCGCGACGATGATCTGCGGCACGGCCGAGATCAGGAAGATCGAGAAGGTGTTGCGCAGGGCGATCCAGAACGGCGGGTTCGAGAGCACGAACGCGAAGTTGTCGAAGCCGACGAAGTCGCCCTGGCCGCCGATGAGGTTCCACTCGTGCACCGAGACCCACGCCGTATACACGAGGGGGAACAGCCCGGTGATGGCGAACAGGATGAAGAACGGCGAGATGTAGAGGTACGGCGAGACCTTGACGTCCCAGCGCGAGAGCGTCTGCGAGAACGCGACGCGGCGCACGGAGCGCTCGGGGCGGGCCGGCGGTGGTGTCGGCTGCACCGGCGCTGCGGGCCGGGTGGCGGTGCTGGTCATGGTGTCTCCTCGGCGGTGAGGGTGCCCGGGGGCCGCAGGTGGGCGGCCCCCGGGCGGGTGGTGGTGCTAGAGGGCGTTGACGTCAGCGACGAAGAGCTCCCACGAGCTGTCGATGGTGTCGGTGCCGTCGACATCGACGCGCGTGAGCGCCCGCTGCAGGGCGTCGTTGATCGGGAAGTACTTCACGCTCTTGAACGGCGCGACCTCGATGGCCTGCGAGCGCTCGATGAGGATCTGCCCGACGGGGGCGTTGTTGAAGTACTCGTTGGTCGCCTCCTGCAGCTCGGTCGACTCGTACGCGTCGACCTGGCTCGGGAAGGTGCCCGCCGCGGCGAAGGCGCTCATCTGCTGCTCGGGCGCGGTCAGCCACGCGGCGAGCTTCTTGGCCTCCTCGATGTTCTGGCCCTGGGCCGGAACGGTCAGGTACGAGCCGCCCCAGTTGCCGCCGCCGCCGGGGAAGACGTTGGCGACGTCCCAGCCGGTGACGTCAGGAGCGTTGCCCGAGATGACACCGAGCATCCAGCCCGGGCAGAGCATCGTCGCGAACGCGCCGTTCGAGAGCCCGGCGAACCAGTCGTCGCTCCACTGCGCGAGGTGCGCCGAGAGCGTCTCCGACGCGGTCAGCACGTCGGTGTAGATCTGCTTGACCTCGGGGTTCTCGGTCGCGATGACCGTGCCGTCGGCCTCCTCGTAGGCGTACTCGACCTGGTTGATCATGCCCTGGTAGATGGCGCCCGCGGCGTCGAACCAGGCGGCACCCGAGGCGTCGACGTACTGCTGGCCGACCTCGAAGTAGCGGTCCCAGTCGCCCTCGAGCAGCGCGGCGACCTCGTCGCGGTCGGTCGGCAGGCCGGCGGCCTCGAACAGGTCGGCGCGGTAGCAGACGGCCTGCGGGCCGATGTCGGTGCCGTAGGCCACGAGGCGCCCGTCGGCGTCGGTGGCTGCCGCGGTCTTCCAGTCGACCCAGCGGTCGGCGACGGCCGGGTCGCTGAGGTCGGCGAGCTTGTCGCTGTACTGCATCATCTCGGCGAACCAGTCGACCTCGACGGCCTCGATGTCGGCGAGGCCGCTGCCGGCGCCGAGCTTGGTGAAGAAGTTGTCGCGCGCCTCGTTCGAGGTGGCGGCCCGGTTGTGCACGATCGTGATGCCGGGGTTCTCGGCCTCGTACTGCGCGAAGAGCTCGTCGGTGTAGCCGAAGTCGTTGAAGGTGGCGACGGTGAGGGTGATCTCACCGCCTTCGGCACCGGGGTCGGTCGCCGTGCTGCAGCCGGTGGCGATGAGGGCGATCGCGGCGGCGCCGGCGACGGCGGCGCTCGCGGTGGTGCGACGTGAACGGATCACGGTTCACTCCTTTGTGTGCGTGGGTGGTGGGCGTGAGAGCGCTCTCATCTGGTGGCATGAGAGCGCTCTCACGTTTCCGGGAACACTACGCAGGTCGCGACTGGAATGTCAACGCAGGTTCCAGATTCTCGTGAAATCCCTGATCAGACGTGCCATCCGGGATGCCCTCTAGACTCGAGCCGTGCCCTCACGCCGCCCGTTCCGCCGTGCGACGCCGCCCGCCGCCGTCGCCCTCGCGGGCATCCTGCTGCTCGCCGCCTGCGCGACCCCGCGCGACCCGGTGCCGCCTGCGGGCGCCCCCAGCACGACCCCTTCGCCGACCCGCTCGGCGACCCCCACGCCCACCCCGACCCCCACCCCGACGTTCGACCGCGCGGCCCGCTCGGTGGATGATCCGGCCTCGCTCTGGGTCGTCTCGAACAAGCTCCGGCCGCTCGACCCGCTCGACTACGCCCCCGCCGACATCGTGCGCGTGCAGGTGCCCCACACGAACGAGCCGTTCCTGCGCGCCGAGGCGGCCGCCGCGGTCGAGGCGATGTTCGCGGCCGCGGAGGCGGAGGCCGGGCTCCGCCTCCAGTCGCTCAGCACCTACCGCAGCTACAGCACCCAGGTGCGGGTCTACACCGACATCGTCGCCACCCGGGGGCAGGACTACGCCAACCGTCGCAGCGCCCGCCCCGGCCACAGCGAGCACCAGACCGGGCTCGCCGTCGACATCGGCTCGGTGCCGGCCGCCTGCTCGCTCGACCCCTGCTTCGGCGACACCGCCCACGGGCAGTGGCTCGCGGCCAACGCCTGGCGCTTCGGCTTCCTGCTGCGCTACCCCGAGGGGCTGACCCCGATCACCGGGTTCGACTACGAGCCCTGGCACTACCGGTACGTCGGGCCCGAGCTCGCGGCCGAGCTGCACGAGACGGGCATCCGCACGCTCGAGGAGTTCTTCGGCCTGCCGCCCGCTCCGGACTACGCGGGCTGAGCCTTGTCGCGGCACCCGCGCCGCGACTACGGTTCGCGCATGGAGTACACGCGAAGCACGATCGTGCCCGGTGATCGCGATGCCATCGCCGCGCTCTACGTCGACACGGCCACCTGGCCCGCGTGGCAGCCGGCGCTGCTCTCGATCGAGGTTCTCGAGGGCGCCCCGCCCGCGACGGGCGCCCGCTCGCGGCTGACCTTCCGGCGCGGCCGATCGGGCACGATGGTCATGACCGAGACGGTCGAGAGCAGCGCGCTGCCCGAGCACTGGAACGTCGTCTACGAGGTCGCGGGCGTGCACAACGTCTGCGAGACGCGGTTCGAGCAGAAGGATGCGAGCACGACGCTCATCGAGCAGCGCAACGTGTTCCGCTTCAGCGGGTTCATGCGCGTGGTCGGCGTGCTCTTCGGCCGCAGCTTCCCGGCCGAGACGCAGCGCTCGCTCGACGCCTTCCGGGCCTTCGCTGCGGAGCGGCTCGGCGGCGCCTAGCCGTCGCCGTCAGGCGACCGCGCTTGCCAGGCGCTGCACGATCTGCTCGACGACCGGCCTCGGTGTCGCCAGGATCACCCGCACGTGGCCGGCCCCGGCCGCGCCGCACGCCCGCCCGTCGGTCACGGCGAGCCCGTCGCGCTCGCGCAGGGTTGCGGCCGGGTCGTCTCCGAGCCCGAGTCGACTGACGTCGAGCCAGGCGATGTACGTGCCCTCGGGCATCCGGTAGCCGACCGCGGGCAGCTGCTCGGCGAGCAGGTCGCGCAGCGCGCGGCGGTTCTCGTCGTAGTAGGCGACCGTCGCGGCGAGCCAGTCGCGGCCCTCGCGATAGGCGGCCGTGTTGGCGATGATGCCCAGGATGCTCGCCCCGTGCCCGGCCATCGGCCCCAGCTTCTGCCACACCTCGGCATCGGCGTCGTTCGTCAGGATCAGCTGGGCGGCCTTCGTGCCCGCCAGGTTGAAGGCCTTCGAGGCGCTCGTCACGGTGATGCTGTGACCCGCGGCGGCGGCGCTCACGCTCGCGTAGGGAACGTGTCGCGCCCCGTCGAACACGATCGGCGCGTGCACCTCGTCGGCGAACACGCGCGCGCCGTGCCGCTCGACGACGGCGGCGAGGGCCTCGAGCTCGGCCCGCTCGAACACCCGCCCACCCGGGTTGAGGGGGTTGCAGAGCACCACCAGACCGGCACCGGCGCCGAGCTCGCGGTCGATCGCATCGAGGTCGAGCGTCTGCCGAGCGCCGCCGTGCGGATCGGGAGCCTCGGCCAGCGGCACCTCGATGACGGTGCGGTCGTGGCGCTTCGGCACGGTGAGGAACGGCATGTACGCGGGCGTCGGCACGATCACCGCCGAGCCGGGCCGCGAGAAGTGCTCCATCGCGACCTCGAGGCCGCTGATGACATCGGGCAGGTGGTGCACGCGGCCGCGCGGCACCTCCCAGTCGTAGTGGTCGCGCATCCACGCGCTCGTCGCGGCGGCGTGCTCGGTCGCGACGGCGCGCGGCAGGTAGCCCAGCTGCCCGCCCGCCACGGCCGCGTGCAGCGCGGCCGTGACCGCGGGGGCCGTGCCGAGGTCGCTCTCAGCGACCCAGGCGCCGATCGTGCGGGGGAACATCGTCCACTTCATCGAGCCCTGAGCGCGCAGCTGCTCGGGGGTGAGGGCGTCCCACTGCGCAAAGAGCGCGGCACGGTCGACCGCGCCGACGTCGGCCGGCAGCGCGGCGCTGGCGGGATCAGGCGAGTGCGGCATCCACGATCTCCTTCGCCTCGGCCTGCACGCGCCGCAGGTGCGCCTCGTCGACGAACGACTCGGCGTAGATCTTGTAGACGTTCTCGGTGCCGCTGGGGCGCGCGGCGAACCAGGCGCGCGCGGTGACCACCTTGACGCCGCCGATGCCCGCGCCGTTGCCGGGCGCCGCGCTCAGCCGCGCCGTGATGGGGTCGCCCGCGAGGGTGTCGGCCGTGATGCTCGCGCCGTCGAGCTTGCCGAGCGCCGCCTTCTGCGCGGGGGTGGCGGCAGCATCCACCCGCTCGTAGACCGGTGAACCGAAGCGGCTCGTGAGGTCCGCGTACAGCGCCGAGGGCGTGCGGCCCGTCACCGCCGTGATCTCGGCGGCGAGCAGGGCGAGCAGGATGCCGTCCTTGTCGGTCGTCCACGCGGTGCCGTCGCGGCGCACGAAGCTCGCGCCCGCGCTCTCCTCGCCGCCGAACGCCACCGAGCCGTCGATGAGCCCCGGCACGAACCACTTGAAGCCGACGGGCACCTCCCACAGCCTCCGCCCCAGCGAGGCGGCGACGTGGTCGATCATCGTCGACGACACCAGGGTCTTGCCGATCGCGGCGTCGGCGCGCCACTCGGGGCGGTGCCGGTAGAGGTAGTCGATCGCGACCGCGAGGTAGTGGTTGGGGTTCATGAGCCCGCCGTCGGGGGTGACGATGCCGTGCCGGTCGGCGTCGGCGTCGTTGCCCGTGAGCAGGTCGAAGTCGTGCCGGCGGGCGACGACGCTCGCCATCGCGCTCGGGCTCGACGGATCCATGCGGATCTTCTCGTCCCAGTCGAGCGTCATGAACGCCCAGCGGGGGTCGACGGTCGGGTTCACGACGGTCAGGTCGAGCCCGTAGCGCTCGGCGATGAGCGCCCAGTAGCTGACGCTCGCCCCGCCGAGCGGGTCGGCCCCGAGGCGCAGACCGCTCGCGCGCACCGCATCGAGGTCGAGGATGCTCGCCAGGTCGGCCACGTAGTGCTCGCGGTAGTCGTACCGCTCGGGCGTTGGCCGCGCATCCCGCCGCACCTCGCGGTTGCCGCCCGCGATGAGGGCGTTGGCGCGCTCGGCGATCCACCCGGTGGCGTCGCTGTCGGCCGGGCCGCCGTGCGGCGGGTTGTACTTGAAGCCGCCGTCGCGCGGCGGGTTGTGGCTGGGGGTGATGACGATGCCGTCGGCGCGCGCGGCCGGGGTCGGCACGCTGCCGGTCACGCCGCCGGCGTTGTAGCGGATGATCGCGTGGCTCAGCGCGGGCGTCGGCACCCAGTCGTCGTTCGCATCGACGAGCGCGGTCACGCCGTTGCCGGCGAGCACCTCGAGCGCGGTGCGCAGCGCCGGAGCGCTGAGCGCGTGGGTATCGGCACCGATGAACAGCGGACCGCCGATGCCCTGGCTCGCGCGGTACTCGACGATCGCCTGCGTGATCGCGGGGATGTGGGTGTCGGTGAACGCGCCGTCGAGGCTCGAGCCGCGGTGCCCGCTCGTGCCGAACGCCACCCGTTGGGCCGGGTCGTCGAGGTCGGGAACGCGGTCGGCGTACGCGCCGAGCAGGGCGTCGAGGTCGATCAGGTCGTTCGGCTGGGCGGGGGTACCGGCGCGGCTCATGCGCCCATCCAACCACCGCGACGCCGACGGCGGGATGCTCGGCCGTAGACTGCCCAGCGTGACCAGCCAGCCCGACCTCACCCCCCGGTACAGCTACCTGGGCCCGGCCGGCACCTTCACCTGGCAGGCCCTCGGACAGGTGCCCGAGGCCGTCGGCGCCGAGTGGCACCCGGTCAGCAACGTCGGCGAGGCCCTCGACGACGTCGTCGCGGGCCGCAGCATCGCGGCGATGATCGCGGTCGAGAACTCCGTCGAGGGCGGGGTGAGTGCGACGCAGGACGCGCTCGCGACGATCCCGGGTCTGCGCATCGTGGGGGAGTACCTCGTTCCCGTCACCTTCAGCCTCGTGGCGGCGCCCGGGGTGGCTCTGGGCGATGTGCGGGTCGTGGCCGCGCATCCCGTCGCCTACGCGCAGTGCCGCCGCTTCCTCGAGAGCGCGCTGCCTACGCACGGCCACCTGCCGGCCGCGTCGAACGTGGCCGCGCCGCTCGGACTGCTCG
>JAIXXG010000105.1 GCA_027490915.1 Microbacteriaceae bacterium | reverse complement strand
CTCGCTCATCGGCTGCGTGATCCCCCGCACCCAGCATCACTGGCGGGCCCTGCGCGCGGCTCCGCCCGCGACACCGGCCCGGCTGCAGCGGCTCGTCGGGCACACCGAGCGCCGGGCGCCCACGGATGCCGCGACGGCGCTCGACGCGGCCGAGCAGCTGCTGCGCCGCCAGCGGTACCGCGTCGCGCGGTACACCGACGCGCGCGGTGTGCCCTCGATCTCGGCCGAGCGCGGGTACCTGCGCGAGACCGGCAACCTCGTCTTCCACTTCGCCCTCGTCGGGGTGCTCGCCACCGTCGGCCTCGCAGGAGGGTTCGGCTACAACGGGCAGCGGGTGATCATCCAGGATCAGACCTTCACCAATCAGTTGACGAGCTACGACTCGTTCAACCCGGGCCGCTTCTTCGACGAGGCGCGGCTCGACCCGTTCTCGGTGCGACTCGACGACTTCGTTCCGGTCTACGACCTCAACACCGAGACGGGCGCCCCGATCCCGCTCGACTTCACCGCCTTCATCACGGTGACCGAGAACGGTGTCGAGCGGCAGGAGCAGATCAAGGTCAACGAGCCGATCGGCATCGGCGGCACCACGAGCTACCTGCTCGGCAACGGTTTCGCCCCGTGGATCACGGTCTACGACCCGGAGGGGGAGCCGGTGTTCAGCCAGCCCGTGCCGTTCCTGCCCCAGGATGGCAACCTCACGAGCCTGGGCGTGATCAAGGTTCCCGACGGGCTCGCCGAGCAGCTCGGCATGATCGGGTTCTTCTACCCCTCGGCCGCTCCTCTCGAGTCGGGGGCCCTCACGTCGATCTGGCCGCAGCCCGACCAGCCGATCCTGACGCTCAACGCGTTCACCGGCGACCTGCAGCTCGACGAAGGCGTTCCGCGCAATGTCTACGCCCTCGAGACGGAGGACATGACGCAGATCACCGGTGGCGACTCCGGTGCCGACTCGCTCGTGCTCGGTCTCGGCGACACCATGGAGCTGCCCGACGGCCTGGGCTCGGTCGAGTTCACGAGCCTGCCGCGGTTCGTCAGCATCGACATCCACCACGACCCGACGCAGCTCGGCGTGCTCATCTCGTCGACGCTCGCCTTCTTCGGGCTCATCGTGAGCCTGTGGGTGCCGCGCCGCCGGGTGTGGGTGGTCGCGCGCACCAACGGCGACGAGGTTGACCTCGAGTGGGCCGGACTCGCTCGCGGCGAAGACCCGGGCCTCGAGCGCGCGGTGGCCGAGCTGGCGGATGCTCACGCGACGTCGCTCGGCGGCCAGCCCGCCCCGGCCGCGGTCGACGAGCCCGTCGCGCGCTAGTTCAGTTTCTGCTCGACGAGCGTCAGCAGCTGGTCGAGGGTCTCGATCTGCGCCTGCTCGCCGTCGATGAAGAAGCTCGGCGTGCCCTGCAGCCCGAGCCCGATCGCGTCCTGCCGGCCGAGCGACACCACCTCGAGGGTCGCGGGGTCGCCGACGACGCGGTCGTACTCGGCCATGTCGAGGCCGAGCTGCTCGGCCAGCGAGCGGAAGGCCGCGGCCTGCGAGCCCGCGCCGGGGCTCCACTGCTGCTGCGTGCTGTAGAGGGCGTCGTACATCTCGACCGCGGCGCCCTGGGCGGCGGCGGCCTCGAACGCGAGCGCCGCATCCACCGCGTGGGGGTGGATCTCGGTGAGCGGGAAGTGCCGCACGACGATCTCGACCCGGTCGCCGTACTGCGCCTTGATCTCGTCGACGACGGTCGCGGCGACCGCGCACGCGGGGCACTGGAAGTCGAGGAACTCGACGAGCTGCACCTCGGCTTCGGCCGGCTCGGTGAGCCGGTGGGCGTCGTCGCGCACGATCTGCGGGGTGCCCGCATCCGGCGTCTCGGGCAGCGCGGTGCCGCCGCTCTGGCCCCCCAGCGTCGTGATGAGGATCGCGGCGATCGCGCCGATGAAGGCGAGCGCGACGCCGACGGCGATCACCTGCGCGGTGCGCGGCGACATCGCCTTCTTCGGGGTCTTCTTCGTGGTCGAACCGGGGGCAGCGGGGGCGGGAGGACGGGCCATTGCTCGATCCTCCCACCGGCGCGGTCACGCTCGGCAGGGTCGAAAGGCCCGAGACCAGCCCGGGGAGCCGCCGCTCTCGGTGTCGTTCTCAGGCTCGCCGCGTACCCTGGAGCCACCATGGAGAACCTCGCCGCGCTCTCGCTCGTCGCCGTCTACTCGGCCATGGGCGTCTACACGATCGCCTTCATCTTCTTCACGCTCGACCTCGCGAAGCGCAGCGCCGCGAAGCCCGCGTCGACCGGGGCCGTGAGCGCCGCATCCACGACGACCACCGCGGTCTCGTCGGCGGCCGCGGCATCGGGCGGCACCGCGACGGCGGTGCGCACCGAGACGTCGGCCACGGATGCTCCGCGCGCGACGAACGCGACCGTCTACGAGCGCATGGCCTTCGCCCTGGCGATCCTCGGCTGGGTGCTGCACCTGGGGGCGACGCTGCTGCGCGGCGTCGCCGCCGAGCGCGTGCCGTGGGCCAACATGTTCGAGTTCGGCCTCACGGCGACGGCGATGGGCATGGGCGTCTTCCTGCTCGCCCAGCTGTGGAAGGACCTGCGGTTCCTCGGCGCGTACATCACCGGCTTCACGCTGCTCTCGCTCGGCATCGTCACCGTCAACTTCTACGTCGACGTCGTGCCGCTGCCGCCGGCCCTGCAGTCGGCCTGGCTCGTCATCCACGTGCTCGTCGCCACTCTCGCGACTGGCTTCTTCGCCATCGGCGCAGGACTCTCGGTCATGCAGCTCATCCGCACCCAGCGCGAGGTGCGCAAGGTGCACGGCCTGCGCTTCATGGACACGATGCCCGGGTCGACCGTGCTCGAGTCGCTCGCCTACCGCGTCAACGTCGTCGGCTTCGTGTTCTGGACCTTCACTCTCATCGCCGGCGCGATCTGGGCCGAGCGCGCCTGGGGCCGCTACTGGGGCTGGGACACCAAGGAGGTCTGGACCTTCATCATCTGGGTGCTCTTCGCCGGGTACATCCACGCGCGCGCGACGCGCGGCTGGCGCGGCGACCGCTCTGCGTGGCTCGCCATCATCGGCTTCTCGGCCGTGATCTTCAACTACACGATCGTCAACCTCTTCTTCAAGGGGCTGCATTCGTATAGCGGACTCTAGGCCCGGCTACCCCGCAGCGCTCAACGCCACCGGGACCCGTCCGCTGCCGGTGTCGAACTGCAGCACCGGCGCGCTCGGGTCGGTGCAGTCGAAGGGCGCTTCATTGATGGGGTCGCTCGCGATGATCGCGCCGATCGTGCTCGACGCATCCTGAGTCACGCCGTTGATGGTGACGATGGTCGAGAGGCTGTTGTCGCCGACGGTCGTGGTGATGATGCCGTCGGCGGCGGTCCAGGTGCCGCCGATGCTGCCCGTCGTCACCCCCTCGCCGCTGACCCCGGCGACCTCCAGCTGCAGCGTGAAGCCGGGGGTGTAGAGGTAGTCGGTCTCGGTGAAGCTGAGGCCCGTGTCGCCGACGATCGTGAGCGACAGGCCCTCCGTGCTGGCCGACACCGCGTCGTAGAACACCTGCATCTGGTCTTGCGTGATGCGCCAGTCGCCGATGAGGCAGGCCGGGTCGGTGGGGTCGGCCGCGGAGCTCGGCTCGGTGCTCGCGTCGGCGCTCGGCTCGGTTTCGGGCTCGGGATCGTCGCCCGGGCCACCGCAGGCGGTGAGGGCGAGCAAGGCCGCGGCGGCGGCAGTGACAGCGAACGGCGTGCGGCGCATGGTGGCTCCTCCAGCGGCGTCGGGTGACGCCTCGAGGGTAGCGCCGGCGCGCGTCAGCCCGAAAGGAGGGCGTGGCAGCGCGTGAGGCGCTCGCGCCACCAGGCCGTGCGGGCGGGGTCGGCAGCGTGGCGGCGCAGGGCATCCGGATCGGCGACGATCGGCCGCACCGCGATCGCGCCGTCGAGGGGGCGGAGGGGGTCGGCGACCACGTCGTCGGCGAGCAGCGCCGCGGTGCCGAGCCCGCAGTCGTAGTCGAGCTGCGGCAGCCGCGCGGCGAGCTCGGCGCCCATCGCGAGCCCGATGCTCGTGTCGAGGGCGCTCGAGACCACGGAGGGCAGCCCGGCCTCGGCGACGATCGCGAGAGCGCGGTCGATGCCCCCGAGCGGCGCCGCCTTGATCACGAGCAGGTCGGCGGCCCCGGCGCGGGCGACGGTGAGCGGGTCGACCGCCTTGCGCACGCTCTCGTCGGCGGCGATCGGAACGCCGAGCCGGTGGATGCGCCGCCGCAGCTCGGCCAGTTCGTCGATGCTCGCGCACGGCTGCTCGACGTACTCGAGGTCGAAGCGCTCGAGCGCGCGGATCGCGTGCTCGGCCTCGTCGAGGTTCCATCCGCCGTTCGCGTCGAGGCGGATGCGGCCCTCCGGCCCCACCAGCCGCCGCACCTCGCCGACGCGAGCGACATCGTCGGCGAGGGTCTCGCCGCGCTCGGCCACCTTGATCTTCACGGTGCGGCACGCGCCGAAGCGGGCGAGGGTCGCCGCCACGCGGTCGAGCGGCACCGCCGGCAGGGTCGCGTTGACCGGGATGCTCGCCCGCACGGCCGGCGCGCTCGACCGCTGCCACCCGAAGCGCAGGGCCGCGGCCAGCCAGGTGCTCGCCTCGGCGTCGTCGTACTCGACGAAGGGCGCGAACTCGCTCCAGGCGACGGGGCCGTCGAGCAGCACGGCCTCGCGGTGCTCGACGCCGCGGAACCGGGTGGCGAGCGGCACGCTCACGACGTGGGCGCGGGCCAGCACCTCGGCGAGCGGCGGGAGGGCATCCATACCGCCCAGTCTGACGTGTCGTGTTCGTAACTCAGGCAGAAGCGACCCAGGTGACTGGTTATCGCGGCACCCGGGGCCGCTCAGCCTGAGTTGCGAACGGGTGGCGCGCGTAGGCTGGCCGCATGGCCGAGCCGTTCGTCTCCGAGACCTTCGACGCCGCGCGCTGGGTGGTCGCGCCCGGCTTCGATGACCTGACCGACCTCACCTACCACCTCGACACGTCGGGGCGCATCGCGCGCATCGCGTTCGACCGGCCGGAGGTGCGCAACGCCTTCCGCCCGCACACGGTCGACGAGCTGTACCGGGCGCTCGACGATGCGCGGCAGAACCCGCGCGTCGGGGTCGTGCTGCTCACCGGCAACGGCCCGAGTGCGAAGGACGGCGGCTGGGCGTTCTGCTCGGGCGGCGACCAGCGCATCCGCGGGCGGGCGGGATATCAGTACGCCGAGGGGGAGACGGCCGAGACCGTCGACCCGGCGAAAGCCAGCCGGCTGCACATCCTCGAGGTGCAGCGGCTCATCCGCTTCATGCCGAAGGTCGTCATCGCCGTCGTGCCCGGCTGGGCGGCGGGCGGTGGGCACTCGCTGCACGTCGTGTGCGACCTCACGATCGCGAGCCGGGAGCACGCCCGCTTCAAGCAGACCGACGCCGATGTCGGCTCGTTCGACGCCGGCTACGGCAGCGCCTACCTCGCCAAGCAGGTCGGCCAGAAGGTCGCGCGCGAGATCTTCTTCCTCGCCCGCGAGTACGACGCCCAGCGCGCTTACGAGATGGGAACGGTCAACGCCGTCGTGACGCACGCCGAGCTCGAGGCGACGGCGCTCGACTGGGCCGAGACGATCCTCACCAAGAGCCCGACGGCAATTCGCATGCTCAAGTACGCCATGAACCTCACCGACGACGGGATGGTCGGCCAGCAGCTCTTCGCGGGCGAGGCCACGCGCCTCGCCTACGGAACCGACGAGGCCGTCGAGGGCCGCGACTCGTTCCTGCAGAAGCGCGCGCCCGACTGGTCGCCCTTCCCCTGGCAGTACTGAGCGGGGGATGCGGGCGCGCGCCCCTCAGGCCTCGAGCCCCACGCCCACGCGGTCGAGCACCCCGGCGATGAGCATCGCGCGCGCCTGCGGGTCGGGCACGAAGTCGCGCAGGATGACGGCGAGGCCGTGCGCACTCGCCTGCGCGAGCATCATGCGGCTCGCCACGCGCTGCTCGTCGACCGCGCCCGGCGGCTCGAGCTCGAGCACGATGTCGCGCACCAGGTCGGCGGCGTTGGGGTCGTCGGGCCGATCGGGCGGGGTCGTCATGGGCATCGAGACGAGCGAGAACAGCCGCGGCTCGGCGAGGGCGAACGCGATGTACGACTCGCCGACCTCGCGCAGGCGGTCGATCGGGGGCTTGTCGACGGCGGCGTCGAGCCGAGCGAACATGTCGCGCGCCATGATCTCGCGGGCGCGCTGCGCGACAGCCGCGATGAGGTGGTCGCCGCTCGGGAAGTGCCGGTAGACGGCCGCGGCGCTCACGCCGCACGCGGCGGCGATGCGCCGCACGGTCACGCCCTCGAGGCCCTCGGCCCGCGCGAGCGCCTCGCCCGCGTCGACGAGCGCGTCGCGCAGGGCGCCGTGGTGGTAGCGCGAGCGGTCCGGCATGTTGACAGTGTACACATCGATGCGCTAGACATAGCGGCAGATGTTAACGCCGTAAACACGAGCGCGCGAGCGCCCG
>JAIXXG010000078.1 GCA_027490915.1 Microbacteriaceae bacterium | reverse complement strand
CTCCCCTCTCGTCGAGCCGGATCGGGATCGGGCGGGCGAGGTCGAAGAGCGCGGCGGCCGTCGCGCGGTCGCCGCGGGCCGTCGGTGCGAGCACGCTGAGCGAAGCCGACACCGGCTCCTGCGTCGCGGCGGCGACCACTCGCAGCAGGCGCGCGACCGCGCGGTGGTCGTCATCGTAGCCGGGCTCTCGTGTGCGGAGACGGGCAGGGAGCACCGGACCCGCCATCGCTCCGGCGACGCTCACGACGACGGGGGCTCCGCTCGCCGCGAAGCGGATGCGGCGCGGGTCGAGCGGCACCCCCGTCACCCCGACCTCGTGCGCGCCCTCGACCACCGCGACGAGGGGCGCGAGGGTGGTCACCGCCTCCCCGGGCTCGAGATCCCCGTGCCGAGCGCTCAGCAGGTCGTGGAGGGTCGGCCCGGTGGCCGCGGCGAGCAGCAGCACGAGCCGCCCGTCGGCGAGGGTCAGCAGGTCGTCGAGCGCGGCGACATGCTGCCGCACCTCGGCAGGGCCGCTGGCGAGCGCATCGTGCACCGCGAGCTCCGCCTCCATCACCGCATCATCGACGACCCGGTGGAACACCCGCGCCACGCGAGCCTCGCCCCCGGCATGGACGAGGGCGGTCGTGGCGATCGCGTCGCGCCCGAGAACGCGGACGAGGCGGTGGCCGCCCATCGTGGCGGGCAGTGGATCGACGTCGGGAAGGCGCATCGCGCGAGCGTGCCCGAGGGCAGACGCGCGGTGATGCACGAGGCCTCCTGCCCCCGCTAATCCCACGATGCAGCCGGGCGGGGAGGAGGGGTCGCCTGCCCCTATCCTGGAAGGCATGGCCCGCACCTCCGCTCCGAAGCCCCCCAAAGAACCCGGTCGCATGAAGCAGATGTGGCAGGTGTTCCAGATGACCCGGCGGATGGACCCGCTGGCGGTCTGGATCATGCTGCTGGCCTTCCTGCTGCCGATCCTGGGCAGCGTGCTACTCGCCGTGTTCGTCACGCCGGGCGACGTGCTGGCGAGCATCCTGTGGGTGACGACGGGCGTTCTGCTCGGTGTGCTGCTGCTGCTCATCGTGCTCGGCCGCCGCGCAGAGCGCGTCGCGTACCGTCAGATCTCCGGTCAGCCCGGAGCCGTCGGTGCCGTGCTCAAGTCGTCGCTGCGCCGCGCCTGGCAGGCCAGCGAGATGCCGATCACGGTGAGCCCGAAGACGCAGGACGCGGTCTACCGCGCGGTCGGCAAGCCCGGCGTCGTGATCATCGGCGAGGGGCCGGCGTCGCGCACCCGCCGCATGATGGAGGACGAGCGCCGCAACGTGAACCGCATCGTGCCGAACGTGCCGGTGCACTTCCTGCACGTGGGCCCCGATGCCGACAGCGTCAAGCTCGAGAACCTCGCCCGCACCCTCAACAAGCTCAAGCGCTCGCTGACCAAGGCCGAGGTGTTCGCGGTCAACAACCGGCTCACCTCGCTCAGCAAGGCCAACCCGCTGCCGATCCCGAAGGGCATCGACCCGCTCAAGGCGCGGGCTCCGAAGCCCCGCTGATCACGGGCGGCGGGATGCGGTGCCGCGGTCGCCGCTACCGCCGCAGCAGGATCGTGCCGGCCGCGCGGTCGTGCAGCCCGCGGTTGTTCTCGTCGAACAGCAGCGCGGGGATCACCAGAGCGATCAGCAGCGCGCGCACGATCGGGCGCCACACGCCCAGCAGCCCCCCGGCCATCGGCACCACGCGCAGGCCGAGAAGGAGGTGCCCGAGACTCGCGTTGACGACCACGGTGAAGAGCACCTGCAGCCCGACGAAGATCAGCAGCGTCGCGATCGAGTCGTAGCCGAAGAACCCCGCGGAGAGGGCCACGGCGACACCCCAGTCGATCGCGAGCGCCGCGATGCGGCGACCCAGCCGCGCCACCGAGCGCGGACCGGTCTCGGGCAGACCCAGGCGCTGGCCGGGCCAATCGGGCGGGGGCAGGGGCGGCGTGGCGGTCACCCGCTCAGCCTACGAGCCATGGTCGGGCGTACACTGAGCGCGTGATCGACTACGTCGTCACGGGGCTAAGCGCCAACTCCGTGCCGTACCTGTCGGGTCTCGAGCAGCAGCGTGCCCTGCACGCCGCCGTCGTCGAGGGCCGGGCGCCCGATTCCGTCATGCTGCTCGAGCACGAGAGCGTCTACACCGCGGGCAAGCGCACCGAGCCGCACGAGCGGCCCACCGACGGCACGCCCGTGATCGAGGTCGACCGCGGCGGCAAGATCACCTGGCACGGGCCGGGGCAGCTCGTCGGCTACCCGATCATCCGTCTCGCCGACCCCGTCGACGTCGTGCGCTACGTGCGCTGCCTCGAGGGCATGCTCATCGCGGTGCTCGCCGACCTCGGCGTCGAGGGCGCGGGCCGCGTCGAGGGCCGCAGCGGCGTGTGGATGCGGGGCACCGACAAGATCGCGGCGATCGGCATCCGCGTGGCGCAGGGCGTGACCATGCACGGCTTCGCCCTGAACTGCTCCAACAGCTTCGACGCCTACCGCTCGATCATCGCGTGCGGCCTGACCGACGCGGGGGTGACGTCGGTGAGCCGCGAGCTCGGACGCACCGTGACGCCCGCGGAGGTCATCCCGCTCATCGAGCGCCACTTCCCCCTGCACGTCCTCGACCAGGTCGGCGCCAGTGCGCTCGGCCTCAGCACCGTCGGCGCCTCCGCGCTCGACCGCGAAGGAGCCTCCGCATGACCGCCTCGCCGATCACCCACCCCTCCGAGGGTCGCAAGCTGCTGCGGCTGGAGGTGCGCAACGCGCAGACCCCGATCGAGAAGAAGCCCGAGTGGATCAAGACGCGGGCCAAGATGGGCCCCGAGTACAGCGCCCTGCGCTCGCTCGTCTCCGACCAGCAGCTGCACACCGTCTGCCAGGAGGCCGGCTGCCCGAACATCTACGAGTGCTGGGAGGACCGCGAGGCGACGTTCCTCATCGGCGGCAGCCAGTGCACGCGCCGCTGCGACTTCTGCCAGATCGACACGGGCAAGCCCGCCGACTACGACACCGACGAGCCCCGCCGTGTCGCCGAGTCGGTGGTGCAGATGAACCTGCGCTACGCGACGGTGACCGGCGTCGCCCGCGACGACCTGCCCGACGAGGGTGCGTGGCTGCACGCCGAGACGGTGCGGATGATCCACGAGCTCAACCCGGGCACCGGCGTCGAGCTGCTGGCCACCGACTTCTCGGGCAACCCCGAGCTGCTGCGCGTCGTTTTCGAGTCGCGGCCCGAGGTGTTCGCGCACAACGTCGAGACGGTTCCGCGCATCTTCAAGCGCATCCGCCCCGCGTTCCGGTATGAGCGCTCGCTCGATGTCATCACGCAGGCCCGAGACTTCGGGCTGATCACCAAGTCGAACCTCATCCTCGGCATGGGCGAGACGCGCGAGGAGGTCTCGCAGGCGCTGCGCGACCTGCACGCGGCCGGCACCGACATCGTCACGATCACCCAGTACCTGCGGCCGAGCTCGCGGCACCACCCGATCGACCGCTGGGTGAAGCCGGAGGAGTTCATCGAGCTCAAGGCCGAGGCCGAGGAGATCGGCTTCCTCGGGGTGCTGGCGGGGCCGCTCGTGCGCTCGAGCTATCGAGCCGGCCGGCTCTGGGCGCAGTCGATGGTGGCCAAGGGCCGCCCGATCCCCGAGTCGATGCGCGCGCTGGCGGAGACGACGGAGGGCTTCGCGCAGGCGGTCGGCTGAGCATCCCGACGCCCGACGCGACGGCGGCTGCCCACGTAACATCCCGGAAACATACGGGACACTGCCGGGAAATCCCTCCGCCCTAGGGTCGGAGCGTGGCTGCGCTCGCAGTCGTCCGGTACCAAGCTCAGGAGATCTGTCGCATGTTCAGTGATTCTTCCGAGGTGCTGAAGTTCATCAAGGACACGGACGTCAAGTTCCTCGACATCCGCTTCACCGACCTCCCCGGTGTCCAGCAGCACTTCAACATCCCCGCCTCGACCGTCGATGAGGACTTCTTCACGGTCGGCCAGCTGTTCGACGGCTCCTCGATCCGGGGCTTCCAGTCGATCCACGAGTCCGACCTGCAGCTCATCCCGGACGTGTCGACCGCGTACGTCGACCCCTTCCGCACCGAGCGCACGCTCGTGATCGTCTTCGACATCTACAACCCGCGCACCGGTGAGATCTACCACCGCGACCCGCGCCAGGTGGCGAAGAAGGCCGAGAAGTACCTCGCCTCGACCGGCATCGCCGACACCGCGTTCTTCGCGCCCGAGGCCGAGTTCTACATCTTCGACGACGTGCGGTACGAGGTGAAGCAGAACACCTCGTTCTACTCGGTCGACTCGGGCGAGGCGGCCTGGAACACGGCGCGCGTCGAGGAGGGCGGCAACCTCGCCAACAAGACCCCCTACAAGGGCGGCTACTTCCCCGTCACCCCCGTCGACCAGCACGCCGACATGCGCGACGACATCGTGCTGAAGCTCATGGAGGTCGGCCTCGAGGTCGAGCGCAGCCACCACGAGGTGGGCACCGCCGGCCAGGGCGAGATCAACTACAAGTTCGACACGATGGTCTCGGCCGCCGACGACATCCTGAAGTTCAAGTACATCGTCAAGAACACCGCCCTCGAGTGGGGCAAGGTCGCGACCTTCATGCCGAAGCCGCTCTTCGGCGACAACGGCTCGGGCATGCACACGCACCAGTCGCTGTGGAACGACGGCAAGCCGCTGTTCTACGACGAGGCCGGCTACGGCGGCCTGAGCGACATCGCCCGCTGGTACATCGGCGGTCTGCTCAAGCACGCTCCCGCGGTTCTCGCGTTCACGAACCCCTCGCTGAACTCGTACCACCGCCTGGTGAAGGGCTTCGAGGCTCCGGTCAACCTGGTCTACTCGGCCGGCAACCGGTCGGCTGCTATCCGCATCCCGATCACGGGCACCAACCCGAAGGCGAAGCGCATCGAGTTCCGCGCGCCCGACGCCTCGGGCAACCCGTACCTCGCGTTCGCGGCGCAGATGATGGCGGGCCTCGACGGCATCATCAACAAGATCGAGCCGCACGAGCCCGTCGACAAGGACCTCTACGAGCTTCCGCCGGAGGAGGCCAAGGGCATCCCGCAGGTTCCGGGCTCGCTCGAGGAGGCGCTCGTCGCTCTCGAGAACGACCACGAGTTCCTGCTCGCCGGTGGCGTCTTCACCAAGGACCTCATCGACACCTGGATCGCGTACAAGCGCGAGAACGAGATCCTGCCGGCCGCCCAGCGTCCGCACCCGTTCGAGTACGAGCTGTACTTCTCGGTCTAGGCCAGTACTGCCACCACACACGGCGAGGGCCCCGTTCCGTCAGGAGCGGGGCCCTCGTCGTTCGTTCAGCGGAGCGAGTCGAGCATCGCCTGAACGGCGCGCGCAGCGGCATCCCGAGCAAGGTCGGTGGGGTTCTCCCCCGTCGAGGTCTGCGAGGCAAGAACCATGCCGTCAAGCTCTGCTGTGGCGAAGCAGCTGTAGCTGTCGGCGGGGCACCAGGTGGTGACGTCACCGATCTGGAGCGGGTCTGTCGGTGAGAGGTACCGCGGGTGGCCGAATATCCAGTCGGCTTCCGGGGCGGCCATGACGGTGAAGGCAAGTTCACTCTCTCCGTCCGCCACAGAGCACAGGACGTAGCCCAGTCGTTGGGCACTCACCGGCCCCATCGAGCCCTGTGACACCTGATTGGTCGAGCCGACGGAATCCTCGGAGAACTGAACGGGGCCTCCGGTCAGCGATCGACCGTTGAGAAGTGCACTAGCCGAGGGCGACGAGAAGAGCTCGGCGCAGGGCGGGGCAGGCGCTGTCGGGCGCGGAACTTCTGCACGCGGAGCGCTCACGACAGTGTCGAGGGCGCTCGCGACGATGCCGGCGATGAGCGAGCCTTCGATCGTCGGAACGAGCGGCTTGCGGCTGGTATCCGGATTCTCACGCGGGGTGGGAATCGTCGCCTCTCCGGCGGGAAGGAAGCGAGCCGACAGGAAGATCCACACATCGTCCTGCCGCGCGTTCCAGGTGCACACGAGTCCGAGCCACTCGTCGGCGTCGGAGCACGCAACAACGGCACTGTCGCCGACGGAGGCCGACGAGTAGGAGTACGGTTCCGCGATCAGGCCACTGGCCACCGTGGAGAAGGCCTCAGTGGCGTCAGGGAGAAGCATGATCGACAGCGCTGTCTCGAGTTGACCAGCGCGCGTCCATGCGCAGGTGAGTCCGCCGTTGTGGAGCTGTGCGGCTTCATAAAGCCCGAACGGCGTGTCCGTGATCGGGTAAAGGCGGCCACCCGCGACAAGCGGCTCGCCCCACACTTCCGTCATGTCCTCGGCGGCGACCAACTCGTCACACGAAACGTCGAACGCCGCCACGGGCGGCTCGAGCGGTGCGGGCGACGACGCCTCCACGGAGGGCGCCACAACGGGGGGCGCCTCCGATGCCGGCGCCGCACAGGAAGTGAGCATGACCACCGCGAGCCCGGCAGCCGCCGCGGTCACACCAAGTCGAGCAGTCGTCATGCGGTCAGTTTCGCACACGGTCACGCCGTGCCGTAGAAGCCCCTCTCGAACACCTGGCGGGCGAGCCGCGTCGTGCGCAGGTAGTCCTCCTCGAGCTGCGAGGCTCCCCCGGCCGGGTACCCCATGAGGCGGGCGACCCCCTCGAGCTGCGCCCGGTCGAGGGGCAGCACGTCGCCGGTCTTCGCGCTCCACAGCGTGAGCGCCGAGCGGGCGCGCGACGCGATCAGCCAGGCCGCGCGGAGGCGCTCGGCGTCGGCGGGCTGCACGAGCTCCGCATCCGTCGCCGCCTGGAGGGCGTCGAGGGTCGAGGTGGTCGCGAGCGGCGGATGCGCGGCCGCGTGCTGCAGCTGCAGCAGCTGCACGAACCACTCGACGTCGCTCAGGGAGCCGCGCCCGAGCTTGAGGTGCCGCGCGGGGTCGGCCGCCTGGGGCAGGCGCTCCGACTCGACGCGCGCCTTGATGCGCCGCACCTCGCGCGCCTCGGCCTCGCCGAAGGTCGCCGGGTGGCGCACGGTGTCGGCGAGAGCGGTGAAGGCGGCCGTGAGCGGCTCGTCGCCCGCCACGGCGCGCGCCCGCAGCAGGGCCTGCGCCTCCCAGGTGAGCGACCAGCGCTCGTAGTAGGCGCGGTATGAGTCGAGGGAGCGCACGATCGCCCCGTTGCGCCCTTCCGGCCGCAGGTCGATGTCGAGGTCGAGCGGCAACCGCAGGTCCTCGGTCAGGCGCTTGAGCTCGTGCACGATGCGCTCGGCACGCTTCTGGGCGTCCTCCCCCGCCCCGGCGTCGCGGTACACGTACATGACGTCGGCGTCGGAGCCGAAGCCGAGCTCGGCCCCGCCGTAGCGCCCCATGGCGATGATGGCGAACTCGATGCCGTCGCCGTAGCGGTGACAGAGCGAGAGTGTTCCGGTGAGCAGCGCGGTGGTGACGTCGGCGAGGCCGCGCCCGAGCTCCTCGACCGTGATGACGTCGAGGATGCCCGCGAGGGCGAGCCGAAGCACCTCGCGCCGCCGGGCCGTGCGCAGAGCCTTCGCGGCGGCCTCGACGTCGGCCGCGTGCCGGTCGACGGTGGCCCGCGCCTCGTCGAGCAGCGCCTCGAGGGGGCGCGGGCGCAGCTCGTCGACGTTCTCGAGCCACGCGGCACCCTCCGGGATGCGCTCGAACAGGCCGCCGACGAAGCGGGAGGCGGCGAGCACGCTCGTGAGGCGCTGCGCCGCACCGCTCGAGTCGCGCAGCATCCGCAAGAACCAGTACGACTCCCCCAGGTCTTCGCTCAAGCGGCGGAACGCCAGCAGGCCGTAGTCGGGGTCGGCGCCCTCGGCGAGCCACTGCAGGATGACCGGCAGCAGCGTGCGCTGGATCTGGGCCCGCCGCGACACCCCGCTGGTGAGGGCGGCGATGTGCCGCAGGGCACCGGCCGCGTCGGTGAAGCCGATCGCCGCGAGGCGCGCAACCGCCTGATCGCTCGTCAGCGCGAGCCCCTCCTCGGGCAGCGCCGCCACGGCCGACAGCAGGGGCCGGTAGAAGAGCTTCTCGTGCAGTGAGCGCACGGCGATCTTGGTCTGCTGCCACCGCTCGGTCAGCTCGTCCGCGGTCGTGGCGAGCCCCGTCGCGCGCGCGAGCACCCGCAGACGCTCCTCGTCGCGCGGCATGAGGTGGGTGCGGGTCATGCGGTCGAGCTGCACGCGGTGCTCGATCACCCGCAGGCGGCGGTAGTCGCCCGAGAACGACGCCGCTTCCTCCCTCCCGATGTAGCCGTGCTCGGCCAGGGCAGCGAGAGCGCCGAGCGTGTCGCCCTGGCGCACGCGGTCATCGTGCGCGCCGTGCACAAGCTGCAGCAGCTGGATCGTGAACTCGACATCGCGCAGGCCGCCGGGCCCGAGCTTGAGCTGCACATCGACCTCGTCGGCCGGGATGTGCTCGGTGACCCGCTCGCGCATGCGCTGCACCGACTCGACGAAGCCGGGGCGCTGCGAGCTGGCCCAGACGAAGGGATGCACGCTCGCCGTGTAGCGCTCGCCCAGCTCGGCATCGCCAGCGAGGGGCCGCGCCTTCAGCAGCGCCTGGAACTCCCAGCTCTTCGCCCAGCGCTCGTAGTAGGCGACGTGCGACTCGAGGGTGCGCACGAGCGCGCCGTCCTTGCCCTCGGGCCGCAGGTTGGCGTCGACCTCCCACAGGGGCGGCTCGATGCCGGGCTCGCCGATGCTGCGGGCCGTCTCGGCGGCGAGCCGCGTCGCGATCTCGACGGCGCGCCCGCTCTCGAGCCCGGCGGCACCCTCGGCGACGTAGATGACGTCGACGTCGCTGATGTAGTTCAGCTCGCGCGCCCCCGCCTTGCCCATGCCGATGATGGCCAGGCGCGTGCGCGCCACGTCGTCGGCGGGGAAGGTGCTGACGGCTCGAGCCAGAACGAGCCCGGCGTCGAGCGCCGCGCCCGCCAGATCGGCGAGCGTCGCCGCGACCGCGGGCAGCGCCTCGACGGCGTCGGGCTGGGCGAGATCCCAGTCGGCGACGCGCAGCAGCCAGTGGCGGTAGCGCGTGCGAAGCGCGGTGCGCGCGGCCTCCGGGTCGGGCTTGCCCGAGCCCGCACGCCCGCCGAGCGCGGCGTCGACCGCGGCGACGAGCTGCTGCCGCAGCGCGCCGCCGTCGGGCAGCTCGTCGAGCGGGGTGCGCAGGGCCGCGAGCTCCTGCGGTCGGCGGCGGAGGAACTCGCCGAGCCCCTCGCTCGCGCCGAGCAGCCGGATGACGCGCGCCGCCCAGGCCGGGTCGGCGAGCACGGGGCGGAGGGCATCCGGATGCTGCTCCCGCAGCCGCACGAGCAGCCGCAGCGCCCGATCAGGGTCGGCGGAGGCGCCGAAGGCCTCCAGGTGCCCGTCGAGGTCGCCGAGCGCTGCTCGCGCGGCGCTGAGCTCGGCGAAGCCGAGGCGCGCGAGCTCGGAGAGCGTGGAGGGCGGGCGGGTCATCGGGAGGCCCCGTCGGGGCTAGAGGATCTCGAGATTGCTCTCGAGCTCGAACGGCGTGACCTGCGCGCGGTACGCCGCCCAGTCGCGGCGCTTGTTGAGCAGCACGTAGTTGAAGACCTGCTCGCCGAGCGTCTCGGCGACGAGCTCGCTCTCCTCCATGAGGCCCAGGGCGCGGTCGAGGCTCGACGGCAGCGGCTTGTAGCCGAGGGCGCGGCGCTCGGCCTCGCTGAGCTCCCAGACCGTGTTCTCGGCCTCGGGGGGCAGCTCGTAACCCTCCTCGATGCCCTTGAGGCCCGCCGCGAGCAGCAGCGAGAAGGCGAGGTACGGGTTGGCGGCCGAGTCCATTCCGCGGTACTCGACCCGCGCGCTCTGCCCCTTGCCGGGCTTGTAGAGCGGCACGCGCACGAGGGCGGAGCGGTTGTTGTGGCCCCACGTGACGTAGCTCGGGGCCTCATCGCCCGTCCACAGCCGCTTGTACGAGTTGACGAACTGGTTGGTGACCGCCGTGATCTCGGGAGCGTGGGTGAGCAGGCCGGCGACGAACTGCCGCCCGATGGTCGACAGCTGGTACTGACCGGCCGGGTCGAAGAACGCGTTCGTGTCGCCCTCGAAGAGCGAGAGGTGCGTGTGCATGCCCGATCCGGGATGCGCGGCCAGCGGCTTGGGCATGAACGTGGCGTACACGCCCTGCTCGATGGCGACCTCCTTCACGACGGTGCGGAAGGTCATGATGTTGTCGGCCGTCGTCAGGGCGTCGGCGTACCGCAGGTCGATCTCGTTCTGACCGGGCCCGGCCTCGTGGTGGCTGAACTCGACGGAGATGCCGAGGTCCTCCAGCATGCGCACCGCGCGACGACGGAAGTCGTGGGCCGTGCCGCCGGGAACGTTGTCGAAGTAGCCCGCGGCGTCGACCGGCTGCGGGCCCTCCGGGCCGTACTTGCTGCTCTTCAGCAGGTAGAACTCGATCTCGGGGTGCGTGTAGAACGTGAAGCCCCGCTCGGCGGCCTTGGCGAGCGTGCGCTTGAGCACGTGGCGCGGGTCGGCTGCTGCCGGCTGACCGTCGGGGGTGGTGATGTCGCAGAACATGCGCGCGGTCGGGTCGACCTCGCCGCGCCAGGGCAGGATCTGGAAGGTCGTCGGGTCGGGGTGCGCGAGAACGTCGGCCTCGTAGGCCCGCGAGAAGCCCTCGATGGCCGAGCCGTCGAAGCCGAGGCCCTCGGCGAAGGCTCCCTCGACCTCGGCCGGGGCGACCGCGACCATCTTGAGCGTGCCCACGACGTCGGTGAACCAGAGGCGCACGAACTTGACCCCGCGCTCCTCGATCGTGCGGAGAACGAAGTCGCGCTGCTTGTCCATGCCACCCAGTCCGGTGCTCACATCTCTCCCTCAATCACGGCCGAAAACCCGCCATTAGGCTAACGGGTATGCCCCGCCTGCGCTTGGCCCTCGCCCAGTCGAACCCCGTCGTCGGCGACCTCGCGGGCAACGCCGAGCAGATCGTGGTGGCGGCCCGCGCCGCCGCCGCGCAGGGTGCCGATCTGCTCGCCCTCGGCGAGATGGCGCTCACCGGGTACCCGATCGAAGACCTCGCCTCGCGGCCGTCCTTCCTCGTCGATGCCGGTCGCGCGGTGACGGCGCTGGCCGCCCGGCTCGAGGCCGAGGGTCTCGGCGACCTTCCGGTGGTCGTCGGCCACCCCGATGGGCCGCACGAGCCGCGACTGCTCGGCACCTCCAACGCCCCGACGGCGATCGCCCAGAACTGCGCGAGCGTGCTGCAGAACGGTCGGGTCGTCGCCCGCTACGCCAAGCACCATCTGCCCAACTACGGCGTGTTCGACGAGTACCGCATCTTCATCCCCGGCGACGAGCTGCTCGTGCTGCGCCTCGGCGGCGTGGACGTCGCTCTCATCATCTGCGAAGACCTGTGGCGCGACGGCGGCCCTGTCGGCCGCGTGCTCGAGTCGGACGCCGGTGTGCTGCTCGTCATCAACGCCTCGCCCTTCGAGCGCGACAAGGACGAGGTGCGCCTGCCGCTCGTCACGCGCCGCGCGGTCGAGACCGACACGGTCGTCGCCTACGTCAATATCGTCGGCGGGCAGGACGACCTCGTGTTCGACGGCGACAGCGTCGTCGTCGACGGGCAGGGCCGCATCCTCGCCCGTGCCCCCCAGTTCTCGGAGCACCTGCTGGTGGTCGACGTCGAGGCGGCCGCGGCCACCGACACCGAGCTGCCCCCGAACGTGCGGCGGGTCGAGCTCGCGGGCGGCGGGGCCTCGAGCGAGCATCCCGTGCAGGCGGACATCGCCGTGTTGCCGGATGACCGCGAGCAGCTCTGGAACGCCCTCGTCACCGGCACGCGCGACTACGTGCGCAAGAACGGCTTCCGCAGCGTGATCCTGGGCCTGTCGGGCGGCATCGACTCGAGCGTGTGCGCGGCCATCGCGGCCGATGCCATCGGGGCCGAGAACGTCTACGGCGTCTCGATGCCGTCGCGCTGGAGCTCCGACCACTCGCGCAGCGACGCCGACGACCTCGCCGAGCGAATCGGGCTGCACTACTCGGTCGAGCCGATCGCCGACCTCGTGGCGCCGGTCGAGACCCAGCTCGCGCTCGACGGCGTCGCGGCCGAGAACCTGCAGGCGCGCATCCGGGCGATCATCCTCATGGGGCTGTCGAACATGCACGGGCACCTCGTGCTCACGACGGGCAACAAGACCGAGCTCGCCGTCGGCTACTCGACGATCTACGGCGACTCGGTCGGCGGGTTCGCACCGATCAAGGATGTTCCGAAGATGCTCGTGTGGGAGCTCGCGCGCTGGCGCAACGAGGCGGCGCAGGCGCGCGGCGAGACCCCGCCGATTCCGGAGAACTCCATCGTGAAGCCGCCGAGCGCCGAGCTGCGGCCCGGCCAGGTCGACCAAGACACCTTGCCGCCCTACGAGGTGCTCGACGCGATCCTCGACGCCTACGTCGGGCGCGAGCTCGGGCGCGACGACGTCGTGGCCCTGGGCTTCGATGCCGCGACCGTCGACTTCGTCACGCGGCTCGTCGACCGCGCCGAGTGGAAGCGCCGCCAGGGGGCGATCGGGCCCAAGATCTCGGGCATGGCCTTCGGTCGCGACCGGCGGATGCCGATCACCTACCGCCCGACTCGCTGACGCGCGGGCTAGGGTGGGGCGCATGGCTGAGGCACCGAAGCGCGTCCGCACCCGTCACTTCGCGAGAGCGAAAGAGCAAGGGATCAAGATCACCGGGCTCACGTCGTACGACGTGCTCACGGCGCAGATCTTCGATGAGGCGGGCATCGACTTCCTGCTCGTCGGCGACTCGGCGGGCAACACCGTGCTCGGCTACGACACGACGCTGCCCGTCACGATCGACGACCTCATCCCGCTCACGCGCGGCGTCGTCAACGGCGTCAAGCGCGCGCTCGTCGTCGCAGACATGCCCTTCGGCTCGTACGAGACCGGGCCCGAAGAGGCCCTGCACACCGCGTTCCGGTTCATGAAAGAGACGGGCGCGCACGCCGTGAAGCTCGAGGGCGGGGTACGGTCGGCCAAGCAGATCCGGCGCATCGTGTCGGCGGGCATCCCGGTCATGGCCCACATCGGGTTCACCCCCCAGAGCGAGCACGGGCTCGGCGGCCACGTCATCCAGGGCCGCGGGGAGGCGGCCGAGCAGCTGCTGGCCGACGCGCACGCGGTGCAAGAGGCCGGCGCGTTCGCCGTCGTGCTCGAGATGATCCCGGCCGAGGTCGCGAAGCGCATCACGGCCGAGCTGTCGATTCCGACGATCAGCGTCGGCGGCGGCCCGCACTGCGACGGCCAGCTCGTGGTCTGGACCGACTGGGCGGGGCTCACCGGCGGGCGCATCCCGAAGTTCGTCAAGCAGTACGCCAACCTGCGGCAGGTGCTGCGGGATGCGGCGCTCGCGTACAAGGCCGACGTCGAGTCAGGCGCCTACCCCGACGAGGCGCACAGCTACAGCGACGAGAGCGCCGAGCAGGCCCTGCGCGACCGCACCGACTAGCGGAGCCGGGCCGGCCCCTACTCTTCTTCCTCCGCCGCCCAGGCGCGAGCGCGCTCGCGCGCGATCTCAGGCGCGCGGCGCGCGTCGGCCTCCGTCGCGTAGGGGCCATCGCGGTCAAGACCGAGTGACTGCGGGCCCTGCTCGACCTCGCCAGTGCGGTGGTTGTACCACCAGTGCAGCTCATCGCGCTCGGACATGGGCCGCTCCCCTCGCTCGGTAGACTCGACCCTATGCCTCGCGACGCCTCCGGTCACCTCGTTGCCGGGCGACTCTCCCCCGCGCGCGGCGTTCCGGCGAGCATCCCGCGCCCCCCGTACGTCGGCAAGGCGGCGCCTCCTCCGCACACCGGCGGCGACGTCTACGACGCCGAGACGATCGAGCTCATCCGCGAGTCGGGTCGCATCGCCGCCCAGGCCGTCGAGGCGGTCGGGGCCGCGATCACGCCGGGCGTGACGACCGACGAGCTCGACCGCATCGCGCACGAGTACCTGCTCGACCACGGCGCCTACCCGTCGACGCTCGGCTACCGCGGCTTTCCGAAGTCGTGCTGCACGAGCCTCAACGAGGTCATCTGCCACGGCATCCCCGACGACACCGTCATCGCCGACGGCGACATCGTGAACATCGACATCACCGCCTACAAGAACGGCGTGCACGGCGACCTCAACAAGACCTTCATCGCCGGCGCCGCGAGCGAGGATGCGCGCCTGCTCGTCGAGCGCACGCAGGAGGCCCTCAACCGCGGCATCAAGGCCGTGGCGCCGGGCCGCCAGATCAACGTGATCGGCCGCGCGATCGAGGCCTACGCGAAGCGCTTCGGCTACGGCGTCGTGCGCGACTTCACCGGCCACGGGGTCGGGCGGTCGTTCCACTCCGGGCTCATCGTGCCGCACTACGACGCCGCGCCCGACTACGCCACGGTGATGGAGGTGGGCATGGTGTTCACGATCGAGCCCATGCTGACCCTCGGCACGATCGAGTGGGACCTCTGGGCCGACGACTGGACGGTCACGACGAAGGACAAGTCGCTCAGCGCCCAGTTCGAGCACACGCTCGTCGTGACCGAGCGCGGCGCCGAGATCCTGACGCTGCCCTGACCACGCGCCCGCCCGCACTTCAGCCGCACCTCGACCGGAAGGACCCGCCCATGGCTCTCGCTCTCGGCATCGACATCGGCGGCACCGGCATCAAGGGGGCCCTCGTCGACCTGGATGCGGGCGAGCTCGCCAGCGAGCGCGTCAAGCTGCCCACCCCCGACGGCGGTGAGCCCGAGGCGATCATCGCGAGCGTGCGCCAGCTGGCCGACGAGCTCAGCGACCTGAGCGGCACCCCGCTTGACGACGTCGCCCACATCGGTGTCTGCTTCCCGGCGGTCGTGCTGCGCGGCCGCACGATGTCGGCGGCGAACGTCAGCGAGCGCTGGATCGGCCTCGACGCCGACACCGCCTTCGGCGAGGCTCTCGGCCGCGACATCCACTTCGTGAACGACGCCGACGCGGCGGGCTACGCCGAGGCGGTGTTCGGCGCGGCGCGCGGGCAGAGCGGGCTCGTGCTCATGACGACGCTCGGCACGGGGATCGGCAGCGCTCTGATCTACGACGGTGTGCTCGTGCCCAACAGCGAGCTCGGTCACCTCGAGCTCGACGGGCGCGATGCCGAGACCTGGGCGGCGAACTCGGCGCGGGAGCGCGAGGAGCTGTCGTTCGCCGACTGGGCTGCGCGACTCACCCGCTACTACGGCTACCTCGAGCGGTTGTTCTCGCCCGACCTCTTCGTCATCGGCGGCGGGGTCTCGAAGCAGCACGAGGAGTTCGTGCCGCTCATCGACGTGCGCACCCCGATCGTGCCGGCCGCGCTGCGCAACAACGCCGGCATCATCGGCGCCGCGGCGCTGGCGGCCGAGCACCAGCGCTGAGGCGGCCCTCCCTCGACGTTGGGCCTGGTTTCTGGCATGAGGCGCGGAATGTTCCGCTGCTCATGACAGGAAGGGCACATCTCGTTGGGGAGGACGTCGGCGGCCTGCAGAGAGCCGGCGGGCCGGGAGGCGCGCCTAGGCCGAGCGACGGAACTGGTTGACGAGCGGACAGTCGAAGGGGTCGCGCGCGGCGAGCCCGACCCGGTTGAGGTACTGCACCACGATGCCGTACGAGCGCAGGATGCCCGTCTCGGTGTACGGGATGCCCGTCGACTGGGCGTACTCGCGCACGATGTCGCGCGCTCGTGACAGAGCCGGGCGGGGCATGTTCGGGAAGAGGTGGTGCTCGACCTGGTGGTTGAGCCCGCCGAACAGCACCGTCGCCCACCACCCGCCTTTGAGGTTGCGCGAGGTGACGATCTGGCGCTGCAGGAAGTCGAGCCGGCTGTCGGCCTCGAGAATCGGCATGCCCTTGTGGTTCGGGGCAAACGACGCACCCATGTAGACGCCGAACACCGCCAGCTGCACACCGAGGAAGGCGAACGCCATGCCGAGCGGCAGGAACCAGAACAGCACGGCGACGTAGAGCGAGAGTCGCAGCGCGATGAGGCCCAGCTCGAGCATCCGGTGCTCGACACGGCCGCGCTCGAAGAGCGAGGCGATCGATCGCGCGTGCAGGTTGATGCCCTCGAGGGTGAGCAGCGGGAAGAACAGCCACCCCTGGTTGCGCGTGATGAGCGCGAAGGCCCCGCGCGACTTCGCTGCGTCTTCGGGCAGGAAGGCGATGGTGTCCTGCTCGATGTCGGGGTCGGCACCCTTCTGGTTGGGCTTCGCGTGGTGGCGCGTGTGCTTGTGCATCCACCAGTGGTAGCTGATGCCGACGACGGCGGTCGCGAGGATGCGCCCGACCCAGTCGTTGACCCTGCCCGAGGCGAAGATCTGGCGGTGCGAGGCCTCGTGCGTCACGAAGGCGATCTGGGTCAGCACGATGCCGAGAGCGCCGGCCATGAGCAGCTGGAACCAGCTGTCGCCGAGCAGCACCATGCCCGCGATGATGCCGCCGAGCGCGAGCGCGAGACCGCCGAACACGGCGTAGTAGAACCCCTCGCGGCGACGCAGCAGCCCCGCATCGCGCACGGTGCGCATGAGGGCGCCGTACGAGGCGGTGAGCGGCGCGGCCGACGGGTCGCGCGGCGCTGTCGTGCGCAGCGCACCGAGCGAGCCGGAGGGAGAGACAGAAGAAAGAGAGGACACAGCAGCCTTCGGGGTCGGTATGCGACTTCCCAGCCGGCGCGGGGTGCGAACGGATGCTCGCCAGATGATCACGACTCTACGCACCCGCACATGCCCCCGACGGAATGACAGGCCGATGCATAGCTCAGGCTTGCCTTGCTTGAGGGTTGGGGAGGGGACGGGTTGACTGGAGCCATGACCGACGGCTCGACGACCCCCTCCGACCACACGCCGCACGACGCCGAGCCGCACGACCGCGGCGCGTTCAGCGACGGCCTCAACAAGCTGCGCGCCGGCGTGCTCGGCGCCAACGACGGCATCGTGTCGGTCGCGGCCGTGGTCGTCGGTGTCGCGGGGGCGACGAGCGAGCTCGCCCCGATCATCACGGCCGGGGCCGCCGCCGTGGTCGGTGGGGCGATCTCGATGGCGCTCGGCGAGTACGTCTCGGTCGCGAGCGCCCGCGACAGCCAGACCGCGCTCATCGCCAAGGAGCGGCGCGAGCTCGAGGAGATGCCCGAGCAGGAGCTCGCCGAGCTCGCGAGCATCTACCAGGCGAAGGGCCTCTCGCCCGAGACGGCCCAGAAGGTCGCGGAGGAGCTCACCGCTCACGACGCCCTCGGCGCGCACCTCGAGGCCGAGCTGCACATCGACGAGAACGAGGTTCTCAAGCCCTGGCAGGCGGCCTGGGCCTCGTTCCTCGCCTTCCTGCTCGGGGCCGTGCTGCCCATGCTCGCCATCACGCTCCCGCCCGCCGAGCTGCGCATCCCGATCGCGTTCGTCGCCACCCTCGTCGCGCTCGGCATCACCGGAGCCCTCGGCGCCTACCTCGGCAAGAGCCCCTGGCTCAAGCCGACCGTGCGCGTGGTGCTGGGCGGCGCGATCGCCCTGGCCGTGACGTTCGCGATCGGGGCCCTGCTCGGGACGACCATCGCCTGACCGGTACCCTGGCGTGTGCACTCCGACCAACCCGCCATCGACCCCGATGACCTCGCGACCACGCTGCGGGTGCTGAGCTCGCTGCACGAGCTCGACCACGAGCATCCCGATTTCATCGCGGTGCGCCACGCGACCGCGCACATGTTCCGCGCGGTGAAGGTGCACCGGCGCATGACCAAGCGCGCCGAGGTGCTCGCGGCCGACAAGGCGGTCATCGAGGCCACCGCGACGGGCTCGCCCGACCGCATCGACGACGAGACCCGCGGCGTCGACATCAGCTCGTCGACCGAGGCGCCGTTCGCCGGCGAGCTCACGCGCTCGCAGGCGTGCTACGTCTGCAAGCAGCAGTACACCCTCGTCGACGCGTTCTACCACCAGCTGTGCCCCGACTGCGCGCGCCTCAACCACGCGAAACGGGATGCCCGCACCGACCTCACCGGGCGCCGCGCCCTGCTCACCGGCGGGCGGGCGAAGATCGGCATGTACATCGCCCTGCGTCTGCTGCGCGACGGTGCCCACACGACGATCACGACCCGGTTTCCGCGCGACGCTGTGCGGCGGTTCTCGGCCCTGCCCGACGCGGCCGACTGGATCGACCGGCTGCGCATCGTCGGCATCGACCTGCGCGATCCCGCCCAGGTGATCGGCCTCGCCGAGTCGGTCGCCGCAGCCGGCCCGCTCGACATCATCATCAACAACGCCGCGCAGACCGTGCGGCGCTCGCCCGGTGCGTACCAGCCGCTCATCGAGGCCGAGCTCGCTCCCCTGCCCGACCTGCCTCGGCTGCCGGAGCTGGTGACGTTCGGCCACACGATGGATCCGCACCCGCTCGCCCTGGCCGAGTCAGTCGCCGCCCACCCGATCCTCGCGGCGGCCGCGGCGAAAGCCGAGCAACTGACGCAGGCGGCGATGACCGCTGGCAGCGCATCCCTCGAACGGCACAAGGCGGGAACCGCGATCGATGCCGGCGGGCTCGTGCCCGACCTGCACGACGTCAACAGCTGGACCCAGGCGGTGGGTTCGGTCGAGCCGCTCGAGATGCTCGAAGTGCAGCTGGCCAACGCGATCGCGCCCTTCATCCTGGTCGACCGCCTGCGGCCCTCGCTCGCGGCCTCGCCCTTCGCGCGCACCTACGTCGTCAACGTGAGCGCCATGGAGGGCGTCTTCGGCCGCGGCTACAAGGGCCCCGGCCATCCGCACACGAACATGGCAAAGGCGGCGATGAACATGCTCACCCGCACGAGCGCGCGCGAGATGTTCGAGACCGACGGCATTCTCATGACGAGCGTCGACACGGGCTGGATCACCGACGAGCGCCCGCACCCGACGAAGCTGCGCCTCGCCGAGGAGGGCTTCCACGCCCCGCTCGACCTCGTCGACGGTGCGGCTCGGGTCTACGACCCGATCGTGCGCGGCGAGGCCGGGGAGGACCTGTTCGGGGTCTTCCTCAAGGACTACCGGCCCTCGCAGTGGTGACCCTGACCGGGTGAGGCAAGTGGGTCGGCCGATACGCCGGGTTCTGTTCCAGGAATCGCTTCCCTTCGACGGCCATCTCTCTCGGCGAGCCGTTGCCGACACGCTCTAGCGGTCTACCCGACACCTCGGCGAGCAGCGTCAACGGTGTCTGTCTGACCTTGCTCCGGGCGAGGTTTACCCAGCGAGCCCGATCACTCGGGCCCCTGGTGGTCTCTTACACCACCGTTTCACCCTTACCGCCGGCCGAGGCCGGAGGCGGTCTGCTCTCTGTTGCACTTTCTCGCGCATTGCTGCGGGTGGGTGTTACCCACCGCCCTGCTCTACGGAGCCCGGACGTTCCTCGGCGAGGCCGTTCCCCCGAGGGGGCGTGCACTCGACGCGACCGTCTGGCCGGCCCACTTGCGCTCTCAGGGTAGCGGGTCGCGGGATGCTCGCGCCGGGCATCCCGGGTGGCAGGTCGCTCAGCGCGAGAACGAGGCCCGCGCGTCCATCGCCTGGTTCGCGCACGCGTCGGCGCGCGAGTTCTGCAGCCGCGGAACCCACTCGAAACGCACCGGCGTGCCGCTGAGCACCGACCGCGCCTCGGCGGCGAGCTCGGCCATCGCCGGGTGCTTGATCTTCCAGCGGCCCATCATCTGCTCGACGACGAGCTTGGAGTCCATGCGGATCGTGAGCGCGGCATCGGGGTCGAGCTCGAGGGCGCGCCGCACGCCGGCGAGCATCCCCGAGTACTCGGCGACGTTGTTGGTGGCCGTGCCCACCCAGACGCCCACCTCGGCCAGCACCTCGCCCGAAACCGGGTCGATGACGACCGCACCACCGGCCGCCGGCCCGGGATTTCCGCGCGACCCGCCGTCGGCCTCGACCAGCAGCTCGCGGGTCACAGTCCGCTCTCGTCGGTGCGGATGAGGATGGCGCTCGAATCGGGACACAGGATGACGGCGTCGGGCGCCGCGGCACGCACCGCGGCCAGATCGCTGCCGGTGAGCTCGACGCCGCTCGCGCTCGAGATGCGGGCGCGCAGGTGCGAGGCACCGACGCCGTACCGCTCGCGCTGCTTCTCGTAGAGCGCCAGCAGGTCGGCGGGAACCCGACCGGCGACCTCGGCGCGCGCCGCGCGGGCGGCGGCGACCTCCTCGGCGATACCGGCGAGCGCGGTGTCACGGGCGGCCTCCGCGGCCGCGAGCTGCTCGAGGTGGGCGTCGAGGGCCGACTGCGCCGACTGCAGCTCGTTCTCGAGCGTCTCGACCTTCTCCATGACTCCGAGCTCGATCTCCTCGAGGTCGGAGAGGCGGGCCGTCAGCGACGCGACCTCGTGCTCGAGGCCGGCGATGTCCTTGACCGACGAGCTGGCCTGCATCCGGTCGCCATCACGGGCGATGCGCGCCTCGACGAGCGAGACATCGCTCTCCACCCGCTGCAGCTCGAGCCGGGCGTCTTCGAGCTCGCCGCGCCGCTGCACGACGAACTCGCGCATGACGTCGGCCTCGGCCTTGAGCTCGTCGACACGGGCGCGCTCGGGCAGGCTGCGCTCACGGTGGTCGAGCTGCTGCAGCGCCGTGTCGTGCGCCTGCACATCGAGCAGGAGCCGCTGCTCGGCGGGGCTGGCGGTCAAGGCCATCGGGGCGTCACCTGGTCTCTCGGGTCATGCGGTCACGGAGTGCGCGGCGGGCGCGCCCCTACTGTACGACGACGAAGTCCCACGGGTCGGTGCGCAGCTCGCTCACCGCGACCTCGACGCCCGGCAGGGCGGCACGCAGCTCGTCGGCAGCAACCTCCAGCCACAGCCACTCGCTGGCCCAGTGCGAGACGTCGATGAGGGCGGGGCCGCCCGCGACGCGCGCCGACTCGACCGCCTCGCTCGCCGGGTGGTGCCGCAGATCGGCCGTCACGTAGACATCCGCCGCGCGCACGCGCGCTTCACCGAGCAGCGAGTCGCCTGCTCCCCCGCACACGGCGACCGTACGCACGGGGCGGTCGAACGCTCCGGCGACCCGCACGCCCGTCGCGGTGGGGGGCAGGATGTCCGCAATCCGCCGCGCGAGGGCCCCGAGCGTCGTCGGCGCGGGCAGCGCCCCGACCCGCCCGAGGCCGAGCCCGGGCGCGGTCTCGACGATCGGCAGCGCATCCTGCAGCCGGAGCAGGGCGGCGAGCCGCGCGCTGGTGCCGGTCGTGACGATGTCGGCATTGGTGTGCGCGGCGAGGAGGGCGCAGCGGCCGCGGATGAGCCGCGCGAGCAGAGCCCCCTTCGCGGTGCTCTCGGCCACGCTCGTCACGCCGCGCAGCAGCAGCGGGTGGTGCACGAGCAGGAGGTCGGCCTGCGCGGCGAGGGCCTCGTCGATCGTGTCGGCTACCGCATCGACGGCGAGCACGATGCGCCGCACCTCGGCGGCGGGGTCTCCGGCGATGAGGCCCGGGGCATCCCACGGCTCGGCCCCCGCGATCGGCCAGAGCCGTTCGACGACGGCCTGCACGTCGGCGAGCGATGTCACGCGGTGGTCTCCGACGACGCGGGCGCGGTCGCCGGGGCGATCGACGCCGAGCCCGTGTCGACCTGCGCTCGCGCTTCCGCCTCGCTCGCCTCGCGCTCGGCGGTCTGCAGCGCACGGAGCGCCGGGATGCCCGCGACGATCGGGGTGAGGAGCCCGAGCAGCAGCGCGGCGAGCACACCGAGGTCGCCTGCGGCGAGAGGGGAATCAGCGTTGAGCCCGAGAGGCGCGAGCAGATAGCCCTGCCAGGCCAGCCCGACCGTCGAGGCCGTCGTGACACCCCACGCGGCCGCCGTGATTAGCACGAGCATGACCACGTTCACCCAGCGCACCGCGGGGTAGACCCCGCCGCGCCGCAGCAGCGAGGGCGAGTGCACCCGCCGCGACCGGATCATCGTCTCGGCGCCGAAGATGCCGGCCCACGCTGCAATGGGAACCGCGGCGGTGGTCAGCACGTCGCGCAGCAGCGCCGTGGTGTCGGCGACGAGCAGCAGCAGGGCGGCCGTGAGGGCTCCGGTCAGCAGCACGACGACGAGCACGCCCGCCCATCGCGGTGCGCGCATCCCGACCGCCAGCAGGGCGAAGCCGCCGGAGTACAGCGCGAGCACGGCGCCGCAGAGCAGCGAGAGCGCCACCGCGGCGATGAGCGGCGCGGGGTACCACAGCGGCAGCAGCCGGGCGACGAGGTCGAGGGGGTTGGTCTGCAGGCCCTCCGCGATCACCGGGTTCGAGGCGGCGAGCACCGCACCCCACGCGATGAGGGCGAACGCGGGGATCGTCGCACCGAGCGCCGTCCAGAGCAGGGCGGCCGAGCCGGAGGTGCCGCGCGCCTGGTAGCGGGCGACGTCGCCGCTGCTCATGGCCCACGCGAGCCCGATCGCGCTGAACACCAGCACCGCGCCGCCGAGCATGAGCACCCAGTCGCCGTCCGGGATCGACAGCGCGACGCCCAGATCGACGTACGAGACCGTGAGCACGATGAGGCCGACGACGAGCACCGCGGCGAGGGCCGCGACGATGGCGCTCGTGATCGCGAGCGCCCGGAAGCCGATGCCCGCGACCACGGCCGCGATCACCAGGCCGGCACCGGCCGCGCCGAGGGCCACGACGAGGCGGGCATCGCCCGGCACCAGCCCCGCACCGACCAGGATCTCGGCGGTGCCCGCGCCGAGCATCCACAGCAGGGCCGCCGACCAGACCAGACGCGTCAGCAGCGCGATGAGGGCCGGGATGCCGTTGCCCACGGTGCCGAAGGTGGCGCGCGACACGACCATGGTCGGCTGACCGCTCCACTTGCCGGCGAGGGTTCCGAGCCCGAGAGGGAGGAACGAGAGCGCCACGCCGATGAGGGCGGCCAGCACCGCCTGCCGCAGGCTCAGCCCGAGACCGAGGATGACGGCGCCGAGCGCGAGGCTGACGACGGAGGCGTTGACCGCGAACCACACCCAGAACAGGCGGATCGACCGTCCGGCGCGATACTCGGCCGGCGTCGGCTCGAGGGCGATGACCTCGACGCCGG
>JAIXXG010000073.1 GCA_027490915.1 Microbacteriaceae bacterium | reverse complement strand
CGTCGTACGCCAGCTCTGACGCCGCCAAGCCATCCGCGACCGCATTCAACCCCGACACGGCAACCGCGACCCCGTTCACCGTCACCGACGTCGTACTGCCCAACAGACGATCCGCCCGGTCGTAGCAGTACGTCGTGGACGTGACTTCGGTCGTCGTCACTCCGTCGACGACGTAGGTGTGCGTGTCAGAGAAGGTTGTACGGTTGCCGTTTCGTCCCGCGTTCGATGTCGCGCTGGTGAAGCCCGCGGCCGTGCAGGCGGTACCGCTGGCAGCGAAGCCGTAGGCGAGCACGTGGTCGACGGTGCCGTTGACGCTCAGTGTTGCCCGCGTAAGGCGGCCTGCGCCGTCCAGGCGATAGGCGCTGCGGTATGCAGTCCCGTCTACTTGCGGGTCGCCATCGGTGAGGGTGTTCGCGATGATGCGACCGGATTGTGAACGCACCACACTGTCTGTCACAGCCGGCTGCGGCACGGATGGATCGTCTCCGAGCGCCGGCAGGTTTGGGAAGGTCCAGGTCATCGACGTGGGCGCCCCTGCGGGAGACCGAAGCAGGTTCGTCAGTTCGGTCTCGTTACCGTATTCGACCTTCACGAGTTCACCCGTGCTGCCGTTGTAGTCGGCAGATGCCAGCAGCACGTCCGGGTCGTTCGTGGTGTCCCGAACGGTCAGCACCTTGCCGTCAGCGTCGTACTCGAAGCCTTGGGTGATGTTCGGCCCTGAAGGCGGGTCGATGACAGTGCTCATCACTCGACCCGTGACCGGGGCGTAGCTGGGGCGGGTGGTCACGCCCCACACGTCGGAGTAGGCGACGGTGCGGCCGAGAAGATCGGTCTCGACACGGATCACCCCTTGCCCCTGCGCCTGATCGGTGACCGTACTGACGCGCGGGTCACCGTTGACCGCGTAGACGTTCGTAATCGTGCGACTCGTGCCGGGCATATCTGGCACGACGGCAGTGGTGGGCCTGTTGCGGGCATCGTAGGTAGTACAGGCCCAGGGCTCTATACCCTCCTCGGTGACGATTCGTGTCGCTGCCACTCGCCCGTACTTGTCGTAGACGGTCTCGCTTTGCTGCCACGACCCGTCAGCGGCTGTTGGCCCACGGGAGACGCGCTGCATGCCCCACTGCTTGATCGAGCCCTCGAGGGCACAGACTCCTTCCGGATACAGGCTGGCGATCGTCGCCTGGTCACCCCAGTAGGAGAACGTCAGACCCGCGGTTGCAGCAGGCGAGTTCGACGCGGACGCGGCTGGCAGTCGTTTCTCAGTGCGCCGAAGCCACCCTGTGGTGAGGGTTTCGGGCTCGAAGGCCGTCCTCGTCGTCAAGTTCAAGCCGTCGGGGCTAACGGTCACCTCCGTCGCCGCACCTAGCCAAGGGTGCGAATACCCGGTCTCAGTGATCAGCGATTGGATCGCCGCGTCAGGCTCTGCCACCGTCGCAGACTCATCGACCGTGCTTCGCGTGACCAGACCGTAGTTGGGCATCAGCGCGGTTAACGGGACATTGGTAAAGGTGGTTCCGTCAGAAGACCACATCAGTTTCAGTCGTGCCGCCCCGGTGCCCTCAAAGTAGTCCAGACGAATGTCGCGGAAAAGGTCGGTGCTCGAGGCGACCGTGACGGTCTTGAAGGCCGTGACATCATCGGTACCGGCGGACCAGCGGTCGAGAATCAGCTCTTCATCGATCCAGAGTCGAACACCGTCGTCGGCCGCGACCCTGAAGGTGTAGGTGCCTGGCTGAGAGAACCTAATCAATCCCGACAGTCGGATACCCCAGTTGTCAGTCTGGGAATGCTCCGTGGAGAACCCGGCTGTGTTCCACGTTGCGTTGACGCCGTCGCCGGCCACGTTGTTGTGCAAGTTGAGTTGGAAGTCGGTCGGCTGCCCCGAGAGGGCCGTGTTTTTCCAGTACCGCACCTGCAGGCCCTGCATGCCGCCGTCGTATTCGGTCAGCGAAGTGGGCACCACGCAGGATGCCAGCGGAAGCTGACCATCGAAGCATGTCGACGGGGCCGGTCCGTAAGAGGCGACCGGGCGGTCTTCGTGGTCGAACACCGTCGTCGACTTCCGACCCGCTGCATCGGTGGCCGAAAGCACGATGTCTTTGGTCGGATGCCATTGCTGCGTCGACTGAAGGCCCATCGCGCTTGTCACTGATGTGGTGCGCCAGATCTCGTCGTAGCCAACCGTGCTCAGCAGCTGACGATCGTTCTCGTCAGGAGCGTAGGCGAATACCTGGGTGGAATCTCCCGTCTCGGCGTAGTCGTACTCCTTGCCCATCCGTTGGGTTTGCGCCGCCGGATCGGCTGCCGGAAGAATCACTCGCTCCACACGCCCACCGCCGTCGTAGCTGATCTTGGTCTTGACCTGATCAATGAGCTCCGCAGACGGAGCACCCACGGTGTTCTCGTAGAAGGTCAGGTAGTCATTGCCAACTGAGTCGGTGATGGCTTCAAGTCGTCCGGCGCTGTCGTACTCGAAAGTCGTCCATTCGTTGCCCGGATCCCGGATCGCCGAGAGGAAGGTCACCTGGTTGGCGCCGGTGCCGATAGTCGAGTAGTACAGCTCGGTCATGTCTAGCTGCCCGACAGTTCGTCCGGGGTAGATGATCCGACACAGCATGCCTTCGGGCGGTGCGACCTGCTCTTCGGATACGTCCCAATCGCATGCACTGCCGCCAGGCCCCTGTTCGGCCAGACCGATGAGGTTTCCGAATTTGCTCGCTGAATCGCCGCCATACACGAAGCGCACTTCGCGGCCCCACTGGTTCGTAGTGTTGGGCACGGCAGAGACGGGGTCGACGACTCTCTCGGCACGGCGACTGTTGGGCTCGTACTTCACCTGCGGCTCTGCCGGTTTCGTCACTTCCGAAGGCCCGGACGTCGAGACCAGATTGCCATTGGTGGCGAATAGGTGTGTGTAGCCGGACAGGTCCGTGTACGTTACCTGTCCTGCCGAATCGACGGCGACCTCTCCGTAGGAGGAGTGCGGTGCCTTCCACGAGTTATCGGCTTGCTTGACAAAGGTGTGCACGCCGCCGGTGACGTCTGTGAGCACGATGGAGCGGTCGTTGACCTGTGCGGTGATGAAGTAACCGCCGTTGCCGGCAATGGGGGCTGTCGACGACCAGCCGCCGGGAAGGATCGCTGCATCGCGACTGAACCACGTGGCCGGAACGGGTTTCTCGGCGGAGCCATCGAACTTGTAGAGGAAGACGACGGTCGCGGCGCCGCGACGCTCGGCGAACTCGATGGTGATGGGCACGCGCTGGCCACCCGTGAGCTGAACGGGCTGCGGGGCCCAGTCTTTCGTGCTGGCCGCATTCCACTGGTTGTAGATCTGGGTGCCGTTGATCGACATTCGCACCCCGTCATCGCGACTGAATCCGAAGTCGTAAAGGCCCGTTTCGGGCACTGAGATGAAGCCCGTCCATCGGGCAAGGAAGTAGTCCTTGTTGACGCCCGTACCGGGGGCGGTGAGCTCACCCCATTTGAAGTTCACAGCCGAGTCCACCCGTTGCAAGATCGGCGGAGACGTCTCAGGGTTCGGGAACTCCGGAGGGTTCGTGAAGGCTGCGACGTTGAAGTACTCCCCTTCGAGCCCCGGCTGGTACGCGACCTCCGACTGCGAGTTGTACGCGAAGTTGAGCCCCATGCTGCCGCCGACGGTGGAGACCATCGGGGAAGAGAAGTTCAGGGCAAGGTTGCCATTGGCGAGGTTCACAGTAACCGGCCCGGCAGCGTCAAAGGGGGACGGCCCAGAAGTTCCCAAGCGCTTGTCGACACGGAAGCTGTTCACCCAGTTTGGGGTCATGTTCACGTCGAGGCCATCGCGAGTCATCGCTTGCCACGTGTAGGTGTTGCCGTTTTGAAGCGCGCCCGCGGGCGGAGTCCATTGGTTGGAAGAGATCCAGCCTGACTCCACGATCATGCCTTCCTGAGCGTCGCCGCCAGTGGCAATCCGAAACTGATACTGAATCTGACCTTCGTTGCCAGAGTCGCTGACGGCGTCGACGCGGAACGTCGGCGTGGTGGTGATCACGACAGCGTCGTCGCCGGCAGGCGTGGCGCTTGCCTCCGTCGGTTGCGGCGGCGGCGTTGCCTGAGTCTTGAAGGTGAGCCACGCAGACGAGCGTGCCGTAGTGGTGCCGTTCACGCCGTCGTAGTCATCATTCACCCATGCCCGCCAGGCGTAGCAGGTGTCGGCCGCCAGCGGCTCCGGCGTGATCACCTCGCTCGAGTCTTGCCAAGGCAGGCGCCCGCCGAACAGTGGCGTGTAGCCGACGGCGGGTGTGGTCGCGCCACACGTGACCGGTGCAACCTCGACCGAGTACTGCATCTCGAATCCGCCTGGATGAGTGCCGGTCATCCTGAAGGCGGGCTGCAGCGGTGCCACCCCATCGACAACCGTCGGCGTCGAGGCGTCAGCGGATACCGACGGGAAGGCCTTGTACTGCACCACCAACTGCGTGGCGAGCCTTTTGAAGGTGTACGCGCCCGCGATCTCCTCGCCCAGCAAGATCACCGATGACGTCGTTGAGCCGCCACGGAACCGGCTCGCGATCCATCCATCGAAGCTCGACGAAGAGAAGTTGACGGTGCCGGTGGCTATGTTGACCGATCCGCGGACAGTGCCCAGGCAGCTGTACCCGGAGCAGGTGGCGTTGAATACGCGCACATTTCGTGTGCCCGTTGTTCCCTCATTGGCGTAGGTCAGCCTCAGGGTGGCGTCGATCACCTGCTTCGTCGTGGGCGAGGAGTGGGTGAATGAGGCCACACCTCGCCAGTAGGAGTCGCCGCTGGACCGCGAGTTGCCGACCAGTGCGCCGTCCGTGCGGGTCGGGCCATCGTCTCGGTAGGAAGCGTACGAGGTGGGATTTATCGTCCAGTCCACGACGGTCGGATCAACGATGACCGGATACTGGCGCGCCGGGCTCGACAACCACTCAGGGTCGGCAGTCAAGGTGAGTTGCCATCCGTCTGGGACTTCCTGCAGCGTCGTATCCACCGCCGTGAGGGCCGGTTCGCGTTGCTCGTCGATGCCACCCGAGTCCCACATCACCGGCGAAGGAATGACGAACTCAACCTCGCCGTACCGGTTGAGGAAGACGATGTCCCCCTGCTCCGTCTTCTCCAAAGACAGGGCGTTCGCCTTGATGAGCCACGTCCACGAGTTCTCCCCCGCTGCCGGAGGTGCCGACAACTCCAAGTACTCCTTGATCGTGCTGCCGGTCACCGTGTACGTCAGATCGACGTTCGGGAAGACATCCGGATAGCGAACGACGTCTCGCGGGCCCTGGAACCACGGAAACCATGGAGACTCAATCGACGCATCGGCAGCATTGATGAGCGTGAAGTCCACGTCGTACCCAGCTGCCGAGAACTCCACAACCGGCCCGTCTCCCGCGCTGTCCGCGAAACGTGGAGACAGCGGATGAGGCGCCACGCTCCATCCCGTGCCATCGAATGATGCCGACGTCGAGACATCGACAAGCTCGCCCGAGGCGTCCTCGACGCGAATCTGCTCCTGACTGATGACTTCCGCCAGCACGCCGTTTCCCTGGTCGTACGTCGTCGAGAACTCCGACTCCTCCACAACCGGAAGCTGCTCGAGGACCTCCTCGCTCAACGACTCTACGGAGGCCACGCGGTCGGCAGCCTGCTTCACTGGCTGCGATGCAGCCACGGGCTCCGCAACGACGAACTCTCCCTCTGGGAACTCCGTGGCTGGCACTTCGAAGTCAGGAGTGACGATCTGAGGAGCCTCTCGACCGGCACCCAGAAGCACGTCCTCCTCAGGCACCTGCGCGGCAACCGCCTCCGTGCCCGGCAACACACCGAGAGTGACGACGAGCACGAAGCCCGTAATCAGACCAACGACACGGGCGAATGTCGAAATCACAACCACGACGAGCTCCTGCGACCGAAGGGAAGAGAGTTTCGGCAGGCTCAGAGGTGAGCCTGCGTCATGGGGGACGCTAAGCGACAGAAACTCGTTCTGCATGTCAGCATTTCGGGGGACATCCCGGGCGGATCGTCTGTTGGGCAGTACGACGTCGGTGACGGTGAACGGGGTCGCGGTTGCCGTGTCGGGGTTGAATGCGGTCGCGGATGGCTTGGCGGCGTCAGAGCTGGCGTACGACG
>JAIXXG010000005.1 GCA_027490915.1 Microbacteriaceae bacterium | reverse complement strand
GCGCGCGCTGCTGCCGGCCGCGGCCTTCGCGATCATCGGGCCGACCGCCTGGGCGCTCGTCCACCGGCTGACGCCCTCGCGCTGGCTCGCCGTGGCGGCGGGCGTGCTCGCCCTCGCCCTGGGCGCGCTGCGTCGGCGCGACCTCACCGCGTGAGCCGTGTGCCTCCCGCGGCACGTGCCGCGGGAGGCACACGGCTTCGGCGAGAACCCTCGGTCAGGCGGGGCGCACGCTGAGCGCGAGGCCGTCGGCGCGCGCGGTGTCGAGCGGGATGCCCTGCTCGAGCTCGGCACGAGTGGCGGGCCGCTCGGCGCCGCTCCACTCGTCGCGCACGAGCCACGCGTCGACATCGGCCGCGTCGCTCGCGCCGAGAACGGGATGCCACCGCACGAGCTGCCCGACCCCAGCCGGCGAGACCGCGAAGGCGGCGAGCTGCGAGCCGTCGGCGCGCGGGGTGAGCGCCACGCCGGTGACCCCGGCCGCGGAGCCCCAGACCCCGGCCGCCGAGCCCGAGAGCGCGGGCGGCACCGCGCGAGCATCCCGCGCCGCCGTGCGCCACGTGCGGTAGATCGCGATCGCGCGCCGCATGTCGTCGAGCTGCGCGGCCGACCAGCCCGGCAGGTCGCCCATGAGGATCCACGGGCCGCCGACGAGGTAGGGCGCGAGCTGCGCGCGCAGCGGCAGGTGCGGCTGATCGCCCATGTACTTGCTGGTCCACGACGAGGGCAGGTAGACGCCGAGGCCGAGGGCCGCGAGACGGTTCTCCTCCGACCGGCACCAGTCGTCGCCGATCGTCGTGTCGTGGTGCGCGATCATCTGGAGGTCGAGGGGCTTGCCGCCGTTCCAGCAGTTCTCGATGAGCAGGTGCGGGTGCTGATCGCGCAGTGTCGCGAGCACGTGGTACCAGCCGGAGACGCCCGCCGCCTCGCCCGCTCCCGGGTCGTGCGTGTGGTGCGCGGCATCGCAGCGGCTGATCGTCTCGAAGTCGTGCAGCAGCCAGTCGACGGCGTCGCGCACGAGCCGGTCGAGGCACGCCAGCACGTGGTCGCGCGCGGGCTCGTGCCCGAGGCACAGCGAGTGGTTGCGGTGCGACACCATCTGGTGCCGACCGTTCCAGGTGGCGAGCCAGTCGGGGTGCGCGGTCGCCACGGCCGAGTCGGGGGCGGCATTGCCGGCGCCCACCCACAGCCCGAGCTTCATGCCGCGGTCGTGGGCGAGCGCCGCGATGCCGGCCACCCCGCCCGCATAGCCCGACTGCGCGTTCCAGTCGCCGACGTGGTCCTCCCAGCCCTTGTCGACCGTCACGACCTCGACGCCGAGGTCGGCGGCGACGTCGAAGAACGCCGTCACGCGCTGCGGGTCGATGTCGGTGCCGAAGCCCCAGGTGTCGGCGATGAGCGGGGGTGGCAGCTCCGCCGCCCGGGTCGGCATGGCGGAGGTCAGCAGTGCGCGCAGCCAGCCCTCGGCGGCCTCGTGGTCGCCGAGCCCGTGGCGCACGAGCAGGCCGGGGAGGGCATCCGCCGCCGGAAGCGACGCCGGGCGGAAGGTCTGCCACGGCAGCCGCACCTGCACGGTGAGCCCGTGGTCGTCGGCGAGCAGGTCGAGCAGCACGACGTCGCTGCGGTCGAGCGCGGTGGCGAGCGCGACCGCGCGGCCGTCGGCGTCGGTCGCGGAGACGGTGCACCAGCCGGCCGCGTCGTGGTAGCGCTCGTGCGGCTCGGGGGAGTGCCCGACGGTGCGGTAGAGCACGCCGTCGTGCCGCTCGCCTTCGGGAAAGTCGAAGGGCGTGCGCGTGCCGCGCGACTCGTCGAGGTTGAGCACGGCGGCGTCGGCGACCGAGTAGGCGCCGCTCACGAGCGTGCGGGGCCGAGCCGGGGTGACGGCGAGCTCGTCGATGCGGAAACCCCGGAACTTCGCGTCCCACGTGAACGGGTGCAGCACCCGCACGGTCGCGTCGTGCCAGCCGTCGAGTCGCAGCTGGGCGACGATCGTGTCGCCGGGGTGCTCGGCGGAGTGGTCAGGACGCTCGGGGTGCGCGACGATGCGCTCGAAGCCGTGGGGCATGCTTTAGATCATACCTTTGGCGCGCGCTTAGACTAGGCGCTCGTGGCTCTCACTATCGGCATCGTCGGCCTGCCCAACGTCGGCAAGTCCACCCTCTTCAATGCGCTCACCCAGAACGATGTGCTCGCCGCGAACTACCCGTTCGCGACGATCGAGCCGAACGTGGGCGTCGTCGAGCTGCCCGACCCGCGCCTGAAGGTGCTCGCGGGCATCTTCGGCAGCGAGCGGATCATCCCGGCCACCGTCTCGTTCGTCGACATCGCGGGCATCGTCAAGGGCGCGAGCGAGGGCGAGGGCCTCGGCAATCAGTTCCTCGCGAACATCCGCGAGTCCGACGCGATCGCACAGGTCGTGCGCGCCTTCACCGACAGCGACGTCGTGCACGTCGCCGGAGCGGTCGACCCTGCCAGCGACATGGAGACCATCAACACCGAGCTCATGCTCGCCGACCTGCAGACGCTCGAGAAAGCACTCGTGCGGTATGAGAAGGAGGTCAAGGGCAAGAAGCTCGACCCCGCGGTGCTGCAGGCGGCGCAGGATGCTCACGCCCTGCTCTCCGCCGGCACCACCCTCTCCTCCGCAGGGTTCGACGCGTCGCCGATCCGCGAGCTCGGCCTGCTCAGCGCGAAGCCGTTCATCTACGTGTTCAACGTCGACGAGGGCGTGCTCGGCGACGCGGGCCGCATGGCCGAGCTGGCGGCGATGGTCGCCCCGGCCAAGGCCGTCTTCCTCGATGCGAAGATCGAGAGCGAGCTCATCGGGCTCGACCCGGAGGACGCGGCGGAGCTGCTCGCCTCGACCGGCCAGACCGAGAGCGGACTCGACCAGCTGGCCCGCATCGGCTTCGACACCCTCGGTCTGCAGACCTACCTCACCGCCGGCCCGAAAGAGTCGCGCGCCTGGACGATCGGCAAGGGCTGGAAGGCTCCGCAGGCGGCCGGCGTGATCCACACCGACTTCGAGAAGGGCTTCATCAAGGCCGAGGTCATCGGCTTCGACGACCTCGTCGAGTGCGGCTCGGTCGCGGAGGCCCGCGCTCGCGGGAAGGCGCGGATCGAGGGCAAGGACTACGTCATGCAGGACGGCGACGTGGTCGAGTTCCGCTTCAACGTGTAGTCGCCGCTTTCGGCCTTCTGCAATAGTGCCGGTTAGTTGACCTTCGGCTCATGCATCCGAATCGCTATGCCCTTGACAGGGTGCCCCGGGTACGTGTCTGACCGGATCCCTTCTGGTCGGAGGACAGTCGGCCCCGCTTGGACGTCGACCTCCACCTCGACCCCACGCCCCGTGTATTCGAGCAATCGAGAGCGTTCACCCTCGAACGTGACAAGCGCGAGCCCGCTGCCGTCGTCCACGGTCATCCACAGGAGACCTGCCCTCGATCCTTCAGCCGTGATCCGACCGGAAATCGTGAAGGTGCCGGGCAGTTCAGTTGACCTGGCGATCAGCTCTCCGATCGGTGTGCCACGGTCGCCCGTCGGCATACTCGCCGCCTTGTCGACACCGACCGAAGCTAGCCAGGTCGACGGCCAGTCCATCGCGGGGAAGAAGCTCAGAACACGTGGGTGGTGACGGGGGCCCGGATCGACTTCTCCTTGAATTGTCAGAAAGCGCTCTTCACTTGAGGGCTCGAACGAAAGGTGTCCGCTGTCGAACCTGACGACGGAGATGACCCCTTCGTCGAAAGCTCTCGCCAGTACACCGAACAAGGCTGCAATGCTGGAGTACGCCAACGTCGGCCCGTAGTCCTTGCCCTTCAACCACAATCCGGGTTCGGAGCTCCCGTCTGGATGGAGCGCCTCGACGAAGAATCGGCCTTCACTGGCGTCCCGAAAGAGCGGTATCCATGAAGGCGGCTCTTCGGCTGTGTCGATAAGGAACTCTCGTTCGCGAACAACCTCATCGAGCGAGAGGAACTGTCGCCCCGCGAAAGCCGGGAGAACCCCTCCTCCGTCATGCCATTCATGGAGCGCTCGGACCTCGCTCGGGACAGTAAACGGCGCGATCTCCGATTCCAGCCGCGCGAATGCGTCCACGGTGGCGGGAGGCCTGAGGTCGGCATCTGACTCTGGAGAAAGGCGCACGAGCGCAGCTTCGAAGCGCTCAAGTTCACCGCGCAAACCCATACAGACTCCTCTCCAGTTCCTCACTCTAGAGAGTTCATCGACTTTCATTGCGCCCTCTTGGAGGGTGCGGTGGCGGTGTGCAGGACCTCAGAGGCCAAGCTCGCGCCTCACCTCGGCAGCCGAGTAGCGCGGCTCTTCGCGCTCGAGGGCCGCGATCGCAAGAAGGTAGTCGGCGCGGTCGGCGAGGAAGTCGTCGAGGGCACGCTTGACGTAGTAGCTCTTGCTGCGCCCCGTTTCGCGGGCGAGCCGCTCGAGCATCGCATCCTGTTCAGCAGTTAGGCGCACGGACAGCATGATGACCTCCAAGCGCCAGTGTATGACATGTATGACAGTCGGAGGTCGTGTGTTCGGCCGCCGTCGCGGCCTGAGGAGGACCGGCTACGTCAAGAAGCTCACGCCGGGGGCTCTTCGGCCCCGGGGGCTTCTCCGGCCAGTACCGCCGCGACCTTCTCGGCAACCACGGTCGGCAGTCGAACGAACAGGTCCCCGCCCGTGGTCTCGATCGTGAAGTTCATCCCGCGCACGTCGTCTGCAAGGGCGTTGGGAGTCGGCCCCGGGCGGATACTCCTGACCGGTATAGCGCGATCGCCGACAATGCCGATCACGGGCGTGAAGTGCAGCGTGCCGTGTCCGAACCGAGCCACTCCCGCACTCCACTCCGTCGGAATGTTCAGCACCCGCCCGTCGCGCGCGCGAATCGAGCAGCGAACCTCGCCTTCGTCGAAGAGCTTGAGGTCACGACGCTTGTCGACCTCGTCGGGGATGAGCCACCACAGCCATCCGAAAAGCAGGTCGAAAAGGACGTAGAACAGGAAGTTCACTCGCTGATTCTCACACTCGCCGGACTAGTCGCGGCGGCACCAGTCTCAGTCGGCGGCGAGCTCTTCGCGCAGGCGCGGCTCGACCCGGTGCTCCGGGCGCACCCCCGACTTGTCGGCGTAGAACGCGCGAATGACGTCCATGTCGGCAGCGACATCCCCCGTCAGTTCGATCGTCGGCCCGAGGCCGGTCGTCATCGTCGTCCGGTCGACGTAGCCGAGGGTGACCGGCAGGCCTGCCTCGCGGGCGATGCGGTAGAAGCCCGACTTCCAGTGCGTGTGCCCCTTGCGCGTGCCGTCGGGGGTGACGACGAGGCCGAAGATCTCACCGGCACGGATGCTCTCCAGCACCTCCCCGACCACGGCGGCCGGCGACTCGCGGTCGACGGGGATGCCGCCCCAGGCTCGCATGATGGGCCCGCGCCAGCCCGTGAACAGGCTCTTCTTGCCGAGCCAGCGGAAGCGCATGTCGAGCTTCCAGGCGATGGCGAGCATGAACACGAAGTCCCAGTTCGACGTGTGGGGGGCGCCGACGAGCACCGTCGGGCGGTCAGGGGCCGGTTCCGTCACCAGCGTCCAGCGGCTGAACGTCCAGAAGATGCGCGCGACGATGCGACGGAAGACCATGCGACAACAGTACGTCGCCGCATCAACCGTCTCGTGCGGGCTACGGCGTCGGCACCGCGTCCTGCTCGACGCTCTCGCGCAGCTCGCGGATCTCCGCCTCGAGCTCGTCGAGGTTTTCCGGCTCGGGCAGACCGCACTCGCCGAGCTCCTGCTCGACCTGCAGGGTCAGGCCTTCCTTGCCGTCCGCGTGCGCGGCATCCACCGTGCCCTCGTAGATGGCGTTGTCGGCCGACTCGCGGTTCACCGCCGAGGCTTCGAGGCACAGGTGGTAGACGCTGCCGCCGGCCGTCCACGTCACCGAGTCCTGCCCGGTGAGCTCCTGCACGATCGCGGTGTACTCGTCGATCTGGCCCTCGTTGGCGTACTCCTCGACCGACGGCGGGTTGAACGAGGCGCCGAGCAGGGTCGCGATGACGAGCACGACGATGCCGACCGCACCGGCGATGCCTTTCTGCTTCCCGTCCATGTCCTTGTTGAGGAAGATCAGGATGATCAGCGGCAGGAAGGCGATCATCGTGATGATCGCGCCCAGCTGGTTCTGCACGAAGAAGCGCACCGGCTCCGACTTGCGGGCCGGGTCGAGGCGGTTCGCCGCCTTCCAGAGCTGCGAGCCCGCGACGGCGAGCAGGCCGATGCCGACGAGCATGCCGAGCAGCAGCCACAGCGCCGTCTCCGAGTTCTGGTACCACGGTGCCTGCACGGCCGGCTTGAACGGCTCGAGCCACAGCAGCCAGTAGATCGCGAGTCCCTCGCCGATGAGGGCACCCGCCCAGAACGCGGCAGCGCCCCAGCGCAGCCCGGTCGCCTTGCCCTTCGCCTCGGCGCTGGGCTTCCAGTCGGCGCGGGGGGAGTCGTCCCCGCCGGTCGTCGACGCGGCGCGCTCCGCCGCCGACTCGTCGACCTCGACCTTGACGACCTTCTTCGTGACCTTGCGTTCTGCCATGGGGGTGCCCTTCAGCTTTCGGGATGCGCGCACACGCTCGCCGAGAGCCTAGCCCGGGGCTCAGCGGAGGAGTAGCGTCGCGCCATGTTCCTTCTCGAGCTCAACTGGCTGGCCATCCTCATCGGCTTCGTCGTCGCCTTCGCTGCCGGAGCCCTCTGGTTCGGGCCCAAGACCTTCTTTCCCGTCTGGTGGAAGGCGATGGGCAAGGGCGACGAGACGCCGGGCGGCGGCAACATGGGCCTCGTCTTCGGCCTCACCGCGGTGGGGGCGCTCGTGCAGGTCGTCGCGGTGGCCTCCGTCATCCACTTCGTCGACCTCGCCGCCGGCCCGATCGGCCCGCTCGGCGGCGCGCTCACCGGACTGCTGCTCGGCATCGGCTTCGCCGCGGCGAGCTCGCTCAGCCACCGGCTGTTCGCGGGGCAGGGCCTGAAGGTGTGGATCATCGAGGTCGGCAGCGACGTGCTCAACTACACGCTCGTCGGCCTCATCATCGGCATCTTCGGCTAGTCCGCGACGCGGCGAGCCCCGCCTCAGCGCGCGAGCAGCTGCGCCGCCGCGCCGCGACCGGTGCGCACGGCGCCCTCCATGTAGCCGCACACCCACTGGTCGGAGCCGACGAGCCAGAACGGCGGCTCGTGCGTGCCATGCAGCGGCCCGACAGCGGTCAGGTCGCCCGGGCGCCAGGCGGTGATGTAGCCCTGCGTGTACGGGTCGGCGAACCAGTCGCGCACGAACACGGCCTGAGTGTCGCGCGCCTCCTCGCCGTAGGCGGCGACGAGCTCATCCAGCAGGGCCGCCTCGCGGTCGGCCGCGGGCAGCGCCTGGTAGGGCCCGAGCCGGTCGACGGGCACGAGCGCCGACAGGGCGCCGTGCGTCTGCACCCACGTGCCGCCGAGCAGGGTGTGCTCGAAGAACCCGGTGCCGTTCTGCCCGTTCGCCTCCCAGAACGAGGTGGCGTGCACGGTGACGAGCTTCGCCGCGGGCGCGTGCTGGCGGCGGGTCGCCGCGCGCAGGTACGGCTCGCTCACGCCCGTGATGCGCAGGTCACGCAGCGGCCCGGCGGGCAGTGCGCACACGATGTCGGCGGCATGCTGCCGCTCCCCGGTGGCGAGCGTCACGACCACGCCGGTTCCGGTCACGTCGATCGCGGCGACGGGGCTCCCGTACCGAGTGCGGTGCCCGAGCTCTTCGGCCATCCGCAGCGCGACCGTGGCCGAACCCTCGAGCACCTTCGCGCTCTCCCACGCGTCGTAGTCGTAGAACCCCGTGGCCCCCGCCGTCGCCTCTTTGCGCAGGTCGGCGAGCAGCGAGCGGCGCCAGATCGAGGGGTCGGCGAGGGCGAGCGTGCGCAGCTCCATGGCGCGCAGCACCGCGGGCGTCGCGCCCTCCGACCGCAGCCAGTCGCCGACGCTGAGGCGGTCGAGCGCGACGGCGTCGGGATGCGCCCACGGGTTCTCGGGGTCGACGCTGGCGGCGAGGGCCGCGAACCGCTGCTCGAGCTCGTCGTAGCGCGCGCGGTCGGCGGCGGGCATCCAGGTCATGTCGTCGCCCAGCACCCGCCCCTCGCTGATGAGCCACGTCGAGTCGCCCGGGATGTCGGTGAAGCTCGGCACGATCGTGAGCCCGAGCTCGGCGACGAGTTGTCGGTACGAGGTGTGCGAGTCGCCGATGACCTCGCCGCCCAGCTGGATCGGCCGCCCGTCGGGCATGAGGGTCTGCTCGACACGGCCGCCGGCGCGGCCGCGCGCCTCGAGCACGATCACGTCGGCGCCGCCGGCCGCGAGGTCGCGCGCGGCGCTCAGGCCGGCGAGCCCGGCACCGATGACGATGACGTCGGTTCTGGTCATGCGGTCTCCTGGGGGTCAGCCGCGCAGGCGTTCGCCGCGCGGGTCGTAGAAGGCTCGGCGCGAGACGGTCGCGGGCACCGCGATGCCGCGGCATTCGACGGCGAAGCCCGGGCTGCCGTCCGGCTCGAGGGCGGCGACGTCGACGAGCGCCGGATCGACGATCGCGATGCCCACGGAGCGCCCGAGCGTGTGCCCGTAGGCGCCGCTCGTGAGCCGCCCGACCTCGACGCCGTCGCGCAGCAGCGCCTCGTCGTGCACCAGCATCGCCTCGGGATCGTCGAGGGCCACGAACACGGTGCGGTGCTTCGGGGCGCGCGGGTCGAGCGCGGCGAGCGCGTCGCGGCCCACGAAGCCGCCCGGCTTGTCGAGCGCGACCGTGAAGCCGAGCCCGGCCGCGTAGGGGTCGTCGCTCGGTCCGATGTCGTGGCCGAGGTGCCGGTAGCCCTTCTCGCTGCGCAGGGTATCGAGCGCCTGGTAGCCGGCCATCTGCACGCCGAGCTCCTGCCCCGCCTCCCACAGCGCGTCGAGCACGTTCACGGCGAGGTCGGCCGAGGGGTAGAGCTCGTAGCCGAGCTCGCCGACGAAGCTGATGCGCAGGCTGTAGGCGAAGCCGTCGGCCACCTCGACCTCGCGGCCGGTCTGGTACGGCTGCGCCTCGTCGGACCAGTCGTCGGGCGACACGCGCCGCAGCAGCTCGCGGCTGAGCGGGCCCATCACGCCGATCGTCGCGTGCGCGGCGGTCACGTCGGTGACGACCGCTGCCGTGCCGCGGGCCAGGCGGCGCAGCAGCCCGAGGGTCGCGTGATGGCTGAACGACGGGGTGACGACGAGAAACCGGTCGGCCGCGAGCCGGGTGACCGTGCCGTCGAGCTCGATGCCGCCGGCGCGGTTGAGCAACAGCGTGTAGACGGCCTGCCCCACCGCCGTGTCGACGTCGCTCGTCACGGCGCGCTGGACGAGGGCGAGAGCATCCGGCCCCGCGATCTCGACCTTGGTGAACGGGCTCAGGTCGAACAGGGCGACGCCCTCGCGCGCGGCGCGGTGCTCGGCCGCGACCTGGTCGAAGCTGCCCGGGCGGCGGTAGCTGTAGCTCTGCTCCGGAGTCGGGCCGCCATACCAGAGCGCGCGCTCGCCGCCGTTGACCTCGCCGAAGCGGGCGCCGAGCTCGGCGAGGCGGGCGTGCAGGGGAGTGCGCCGCACGTCGCGCGCGGTCTGCGACTGGTAGCCGGGCCAGTGCATGGCGTACAGCCGCCCGAGGCTCTCGACCGTGCGGGCGTGCAGGTAGCGGCGGTTGCTCTGGTGGCGCGAGAAGCGCCGCACGTCGACGCTCGCCGAGTCGAACTGCGGCGACCCAGCGACGATCCAGCGGGCGAGCTCGCGGCCGATGCCGGGCCCGTAGATGATCCCCTGCGAGTTGAGGCCCGCCGCGACGAACAGGTTCTCGACCTCGGCCGTCTCGCCGAGCAGGAAGGCGGTGTCGGGCGTGAAGCTCTCGGGCGCGGTGAGGAACCGGTCGTAGCCGGCCGGAGCGAGGGCGGGCACAGCACGTTCGGCGGCGGTGCGCACGGGGGCGAAGTGCTCCCAATCGTCGGGGAACGTCGCGAACCCGTCCGAGGCGATCGTCTCGACGGCGCGCGGGATGCCCTGCGGCTCGAACGCGCCCACCAGCAGCCGCCCGGCCTCGGGCCGGATGTAGTAGCTGTGATCGACGTCGCGCAGCACGGGCAGGCTCGGCACCGCGCCGTCGATCTCGTTCGAGCGCACGTGCACGTGCTCGGCGGCGTACAACGGAAGCGAGACGCCCGCGGTGCGCGCGAGATCGCGGCTCCACAGCCCGCCCGCGATGACGACGCGGTCGGCGGCGATCGTGCCGTGGGCGGTGACGATGCCGGTCGCGCGCCCGTTCTCGGTCGTGATCGCCGTGACCTCGACCCCCTCGCGGATCGCGACCCCGGCCTCGTGCGCGAGCTTCGCGATGCCGAGGGCGGCCCAACCCGGGTTGAGGTACCCGTCGTTCGGAAAGTGCAGGGCCGCGAGCACGCCCTCGGCCGAGGCGAGCGGCCAGAGGCGCGCGACCGCGTCGGCCTCGACGAGGGTGGCCTCGATGCCGCTGCGCACCGCGACGTCGCGGGCGTAGGCGAGCTCGTCGACCCGCCCGGGCTGGCGGGCGATGCTGAGCGAGCCGCTGCGGGTGAGCGACACGTCGAGGCCCGACCGCGCCTCGAGCTCGCCGTAGAACGCGAGACCGTACGACGACAGCCCGGTGAGGGCTCGCGACCCGCGCGCGCCGGCGACGAGACCGGCCGCGTGCCAGGTGGTGCCGTTGGTCAGCACGCCGCGCTCGAGCAGCAGAACGTCGGCGACCCCCGCCTCGGCCAGGTGCAGGGCGATGCTCGCGCCGACGATGCCGCCGCCGACGACGATCGTGCCGGCGCGGGCCGGAAGCCCCTCACCGCCCGACGGCAGGTCGTCGGCGAACACGGATGCGCTCAGCGAGCGGTCGACGAGTCTGTCCACGGCGATGTGCCTCCTCGACAGCGAACGCTACCTTCCTTCCCTTCAGGTCGGCAGGGCACGATGGGGGCGTGGATGCTGAGACCGCGCTCGCCGAGGCCCGCGCCGCGCTCGCCGCGGCCGCGCAGCGCCTCGCGGCGGCGGGCGCCGCGCCCGAGCAGCTCGTCCGCACGATCCCCGCGCGGCGCGCGCTCGGGGTGATCCCGCGCCGCGAGACCTTCCGGCGCACGGGCGAGGCATACCTCGTCGGGGCGCTGCTCGCCACGGCGGCAGGCGACGTGCTCGAGCCGGGCCGCATCATCCGCGCGAGCCGGCAGGTGCTGCCGGGGCATCAGTCCGAGAGCGCGCGGGCCCGACGCGAGCTGCGTCAGCGCCTGCTCGACGCGCGGCTGCCGGAGGGCAGCACCGTGGTGATCGACCCGCGGCCGCTGCCGCTCGACGACCCCGCGGCGCTCGCCGCCGAGCACGCGCCGCTCGTGCTGCGCGAGGTCGACGGCGCCCCGACGGTGCTCGTGCGCTGGATGCCCACCGCTGCGGATGCGGCGCTGCGGCCCCTCGACGCCTACCTGGCCGAGCGTCTCGACCTCGCGCTGGGTGCCCTGTCCGCCGCGCGAGCAGAGAGCGAGCATCCGTGACCGAGACGAATGGTCTGCACCCCGACGCGTTCGCGTTCTACGCCGAGCTCGAGCAGAACCAGAACCGCGCGTGGTGGCTCGCGAACAAGCGCCGCTACGACGAGAACGTGAAGGCTCCCGTCGAGCGCCTCGTCGATGCGCTCGGCGGCGAGTTCGGGCCGCTCAAGATCTTCCGGCCCTACAAAGACGTGCGGTTCAGCGCCGACAAGCGCCCCTACAAAGACCATCTCGGGCTCGTCACCGCCGACGCGGCGTCGGGCGGCGATGCCTCCACCTTCTACCTGCAGCTCTCGCAGCACGGCCTGATGCTCGCCGGCGGCCTGTACCAGCCCGACCGCCCGCAGCTCGCCCGCTTCCGCGAGATCGTCGACGACAACCGCCTGGTCGGCGACCTCGAGGCGACGCTCGACGAGGTCGGCGAGCAGGGCTTCGCGATCATGACCGAGGATGCCCTCGCCACCGCCCCCCGCGGCTACCGCGCCGACCACCCGAAGATCGCTCTGCTGCGGCTGAAGCGCCTGGCCATCGCCGCGCAGCACCCGCCCGCCGACTGGATGACCGGGCCCGAGCTCGTCGACCGCGTGCGCGCGGGCTGGCGCACCGTGCGCGTCTGGAACGATTGGCTCATGGAGAACCTGCCCCGCCCCGTCGAGGGCGCGCGATGACTGCCGGCGAGCGCATCGCCTCCGACGACGCGCGCGACATCGAGCCGCTGCCGCGCGTCGACCCGATCGTGCGCGGGGTGCGCATCGTGGTGTCGGCGATCACCCGTACGAGCGTCTGGCGCTGGGCGGCCCCGCGCGTGCTGCCGCGCGTCGAGCTGGCGCTCGGTGCCGTGACGGGCCGCAGCGTGCAGGTGAGCAGCCTCGTGGTGCCCTCGCTCATCCTCACCACGATCGGCGCGAAGAGCGGTCTGGCCCGCGACACCGTGCTCATGTACACGCCCGATGGCCACGGCCGGGCCATCGTCGCCGGCACCAACTGGGCGAGCCCGCACCATCCGGCGTGGACCTACAACCTGCTCGCCCACCCCGAGGCAGAGATCCAGGTGCGCGGGCGGCGGTACGCCGTGCGGGCATCCCTGATCGAGGGGGATGCTCGCGACCGGGTCTGGCGCCACCTCGAGTCGCAGTGGCCCGAGTACCGGGCCTACGAGCGCGATTCGGGACGCACCGTCAGACTGTTCCGCCTGCACCTGCTGCGCGCACTCTGAGCGCGCCGGTGTCGGTGCTCACCGACCGGTCGGCAGCCCGTCGTGCGGCGCGCCGCTCGCGTGCCGACCGCAGGGCCGCGGCGATCGCCGGCTGGCCCAGCACGATGCCGAGCAGCACGGTGACCATGCCGATGATCTGCACGGCGGTGAACGTCTCCTGCGCCACGAGCACGCCGAGGGCGACGCCGGCGACGGGGTTGAGCAGACCGACGAGGCCGACCGCCCCGGCCGGGAGGTGCTGCAGCGCGGCGAACCAGGACGCGAACGCGAGCGCGGTGGCGACGAGGGCGAGGTAGGCGGCACCCGCGATGCCGGCGGCGTCGAGCGCCGGCGGAGCCCCTTCGGCGAGCACGGCGACGGGCACGAGGGCCAGGCCGCCGAGCGTGAGCTGCCACGCGGTGACCGAGAGCGCGGGCGTTCCGTCGTTCCACCGTCGAGCGAGCACGAAGCCGACCGACGACATGAGCATGGCGGCGAGCGACGCGGCGATGCCCCACCCGTCGAGGGTTCCGGTCGCGCCGGCGAGCAGCACGACCACGCCCGCGAAGCCGACCACTGCGCCGAGCAGCGAGAGCGCGGCGGGCTTCTCGCGCGCGATCGGCCAGGCGAGCAGCAGGATCACCGCGGGGGAGGTGGCCATGAGCATGGCCGCGACGCCGGAGGGAAGCAGCTGCGCCGCGAGGTAGACGAGCACGAAGAACGCCCCGACGTTGAGCACGCCGAGCACGGCCGACCGCCACCACCACCGGCCGCGCGGCAGGCGGCGGGCGAGCATCAGCAGCACGAGTCCGGCGGGCAGCGCGCGCAGGGCCGCGCCCCAGATCGGAGTGTCGGCGGGCAGCAGCTGCGCGGTGACGACGTAGGTGGAGCCCCAGGCGAGGGGCGCGATCGCGGCGACGAGGAGCCAGCGCCAGGTGGATGTCATGACGGGCAGAACCTTTCCGTGGAAAGTATTATTCCCGCATGAGCGACACCGCCCCGGGCCCGCGACCGAGCGACGGGAATGCTGCCGATCGGGTGGCCCGCATCCAGGCCGAATGGCGGCGCGAGCGCCCCGAGCTCGACGTCGCGCCGCAGGGGGTGTTCGGGCGACTGGCACGGCTCGCCGCCGCGATCGAGGTCGAGCTCGAGCGCGTCTTCCAGCAGCACGGCCTCACGAGCGGCGAGTTCGACGTGCTCGCCGCCCTGCGCCGTGCCGGGGCGCCCTACGAGCGCACGCCGAGCGCCCTCGCTGACAGCACCATGATCACCGCGGGCGGACTGACCAAGCGCGTCGATCGACTCGAGGCCGCCGGGCTCGTCACCCGTCGCACCTCGCCGATCGACGGCCGCGTTCGGGTGGTCGGGCTGACGGATGCGGGGCTCGCGCTCGTCGACCGCGCGTTCACCGCCCACCTCGCCAACGAGCACCGCCTGCTCGAGCCCCTCGACGCGCGCGACCGCGCCGAGCTCGAGCGCCTGCTGCGCACCTGGCTCGACTGGCTGCGACCCGAGCCGTAGGCTCGCGCCCTAGGCTGGCGCCGTGCTGCTCGACATCGTGCTCATCATCGCTGGTCTGATCGTGCTGATCCTCGGCGGGGAGGCGCTCGTCCGCGGGGCCTCCACCCTCGCGGCGAAGGTCGGCATCTCGCCCCTCGTCATCGGGCTCGTCGTCGTCTCAGCCGCGACCTCCGCTCCCGAGCTCGCCGTCACGCTCGACGCCGTGCTGCAGGGCGAGCCCGACCTCGCGCTCGGCAACGTCGTCGGCAGCAACATCGTCAACGTCCTCTTCATCCTGGGGCTCTCGGCGCTGGTCATGCCGCTCATCATCAAGCGGCAGCTGGTGCGCTTCGACATCCCCGTGATGGTCGGCATCTCGGTGCTGCTGGTGGCCGTCAGCCTCGACGGCACGATCGGGCTGATCGACGGACTGCTGCTGCTGGCCGGCCTCGCGCTGCACACGGTGATGAGCATCATCCTCGGTCGTCGTGAGAGCGCCGCGGCGGAGCCCGTCGCGCCGGCGGTGAACACCAGGCCCGTGCCGCTGTGGCTCGCGCTGCTGCTGCTCGTCGCCGGCATCGGTCTTCTCGTTCTCGGGGCGCGCCTGCTCGTCGACGGCGCGGTCGGCATCGCGACGGCGCTCGGCATCAGCAGCCTGGTGATCGGCCTCACCGTCGTCGCCGTCGGCACGTCGCTGCCCGAGCTCGCGACCTCGATCATCGCCGTGCGCCGCGGCGAGCGCGACATGGCCGTCGGCAACATCGTGGGCAGCAACATCTTCAACATCGGCATGGTGCTCGGGCTGCCGGCGGTGCTGTTCGGCCAGGGCATCCCGGTGCCGCCGGCAGCCATCGCCCTCGACCTGCCCCTCATGCTCGCCACCGCCCTCGCACTGCTGCCGATCGCATTCACCGGCTTCGTCATCGCGCGATGGGAAGGCTCGCTGTTCGTGCTGCTCTATGTCGCGTACACGGTCTATCTCGTGCTCGCGTCGACGGCGCACGACGCGCTCGAGGGCTTCACCGACGTCATGGTCTGGTTCGTGCTGCCGCTGCTGGCGATCACCCTGATCGCGGTCACCGCCTACGAGGTCGGCGTGATCCGCGGCCGGCGCGGGTCGACGACCCGATCCGGCTGATCGCCCCGGCCGGGCTCGACGATCTCGACGAGCGCCTCGTTGTGGCGCAAGAACCCGGGCTTCCACGGGGGGTCGAAGCGCGCGTACGAGACCTCGCCGACGATGTCGAGGCCAGCGGCACGCACCGCTGCCACGAGCCGTGCACCCTGCTCCGAGAACCGCGAGGCGCGCGCGCCGCCCGCGAACCGACGGGCAGCGACGAGCCGCGCGCCGACGGCGGTGGTGCGCACGCGCGGATCCCGGGGATCGGGCGTGCTCGACGCATCCATGCCCGCGGGCAGCACGAAGCTGACGGTCTGCACTCCCGCCCCCTGCGGCTGCTGCAGCACGGGCGCGGTCATGGCGATGCTGCGTCCGTCGACGTTGCCTCCGCTGATGTACTGGAAGAGGGGGCCGAACCCGGCCCCCGCTCCCGTCTCGAGCCCGCCCCGAACATCCACCTGCGCGAGCATGTGCGCGGGGTACCGGCGCACCTCGAAGGCGTCATGCACCCGCACGACCTCGTAGGGCTGGTGTTCGGTCACGGCGGTCTCCTGTCAGTTCATGCTGGCGAGCAGCCCCTTCATGTTCTTGTAGATCAGCCCGGCCGCGTTCTTCTGGTTCAGGCGCGCCAGGCGCGACATGATGCGGGCGTCGCCGCCGATGAAGATCTCGTACGAGCCCTTCTCGACCGCCTCGATGATCTGCCGGCCAGCCTCGGCCGGAGCGGTCGACTTCTGAGCCTGCGCGCCCGCAGCCTCGGTCATCGCCTTCACCTGCTCCTCGGTCGCCACCCCCGAGTTGACGCTGATGTTCGTGCCGATCGCGCCCGGGAAGACGCCGGTGACCCGCACGCCGGTCTCCATGAGCTCGGAGTGCAGCGCGCGGCTCAGCTGGGCGACGGCCGCCTTGGTGGCGCCGTACACGCCCTGCCCGGGCACCGGCGCGTAGGCACCCATGCTCGAGACGTTGACGAGTGCCGCTTCGGGCCGCTTCACGAGTTCGGGAAGGAACGCCTTGCAGGTGTTGAGCACGCCGTACAGGTTGATGTCGATGACCCGCTCGATCTGATCCCAGTCGAGCTGCATGACCGGCACGAACTTCTGGATCACGCCCGCGATGTTGAGCAGGCCGTCGATCTGGCCGTGCTGCTTGATGATCGCCGCGGGCAGCTTGTCGACGGCCTTGCGGTCGGTGACGTTGACGACGTGGGTCGAGATGCGGTCACCGTTCGCGCCGGCCAGTCGCACGGTCTCGGCGAGTCCCTCCTCGCTGAGGTCGAGGGCCGCGACGCGCGCGCCCTTCGCCACAAGGCCGAGCACGACCTCGCGCCCGATGCCGTTTCCGCCGCCGGTGACGGCGAAGACCTTGCCGCTGATCTGCATGATGCTCCTTCGATTCGGGATGCGCGTCCTCGCGCGTCCCCAGGCTAACGCGCTGCTTACCGATCGGTCAGAGTCGAACGTCCCGTCCGCACGCCGCATCCTCAGGACCAACGGCCCTGCCCGGCCGGCGGCCGCGCGCGTAGGGTGCTCGCCAGAGCGGTCGCGGGCGAGACCGGGATCGCCGTCGGTTCGAGGGGCACCATGCGCGCATCCGCTATCACCACCGCCACTGTCGCCGTCGCGCTCGCGATGGTGATGCTCAGCGGATGCGCGACGCCCGATCCGGGGCTGAGCCCCGAACCCTCGCCGACGGTCAGCCCGAGCGCGGTGTCGCTCGAGGTGGACGTCTTCTTCGCGCACGCGCAGCCGACCGAGGTCACCCTCATCGGCGAGACCCGCACGATCGAGCTGCCGGCGGGGGCGCCCGTGCTCGACACCGTGTTAGGGCTGCTGGTGAGCGGTGAGCTGCAGCCGCTCGACCCCGACTACGCGAACCTGTGGGCGGATGCCTCGGTGGTGTCGACGAGCCGCGCGGGCGATGTGCTCACCGTCGACCTCACCGGAGTGGCCCTGAACGTCGGCGCCGAGGCCGAGGGCATCGCCCTCGCCCAGCTCGTCTGGACGACCATGGCGGTCGAGCCGGCGATCGCGGCCGTGCAGGTCACGCTCGACGGTGCCATCGCCGAGACCCTCGCCGGCCACGTCGACATCACCGGCCCTCTCGGGCCGCCCGCGCCGGAGTCGGTGCTGACGCCCGTGCAGATCACCGCACCTCTCGAGGGGGCGACGGTGATGAGCCCGGTCGTCGCGGTCGGCGTCGCGTGCGTCTTCGAGGCCGCGGTGCAGTGGCGGCTCGACGGACCGGACGGGTCGGTGCAGGAGGGGTCGACCATGGCGGCGGAGGCCTGCCCGGCCCGCGCCCCCTGGCAGCTCGAGCTCGGTGAGCTCGCCCCCGGCGACTACCTGCTGACGGTCATCGAGCGCTCGGCGATGGACGGCTCGATCGCGAGCACCGACAGCAAGGCGTTCACGGTCAGCGGTTGAGGCGGCGACGCGACTGGGTGCAAACCCGCAGGATTCCGTGGAAGCCTGAACGGCATGACGGTCATGCCGATGTTCCCGCTCGGCTCGGTGCTGTTCCCGGCCATGCCGACCGCGCTGCGCGTGTTCGAGGAGCGCTACATCGTCATGCTCTCGACGATCCTCGGGGATGAGCCGCCCGAGTTCGGCATCGTGCTCATCGAGCGCGGCAGCGAGGTCGGCGGCGGAGAGCAGCGGTTCGCCGTCGGCACCATCGCCCAGATCACCCGGGTCGAGACGAGCGAGGGCTTCATCGGTCTCATCGCCGTCGGCGATCGCCGCGTCGAGGTGGTCGCGTGGCTGCCTGATGACCCGTACCCCCGCGCCGAGGTGCGGCCGGTCGACGAGCTCGCATGGGATGAGGAGCATCGGCCGTTGCTCGACCGCGCGGAGCAGCTCGTGCGCCGCACGATCGCGCGAGCCAGCGAGTTCGTCGAGCAGCAGTGGCCCGCCGACATCGTGCTCGATGACGACCCCGTTCGCGCCTGCTGGCAGCTCGCCGGCATCGCCCCGCTCGGGCCGCTCGACCAGGTGCGCCTGCTGCAGGCGACCACCGTCGTCGAGCTGCTCAGCGGTCTCATCGAGGCAACCGAGGGTGCCGCTGAGATGCTCGCGATGCCCGGGTTCGACGACGACGGGCTGACGGCGCTGCTCGACGACGGCTCCGGCGACGATTAGCCTGCCCACCATGACCGAGCTCCTCGCCCTGCCGCTGCCTCCCGTCGACCCGGCGCTCGCACCGTGGCTCGTCCCCGTGTTCGGGCTCATGGCCGTCACGGGCGTGGTCGTGCTCATCTGGCAGGCCGTGCGCTACTTTCGCGACAACAAGTAGGGGCGTGCCGCAGACCGCGGCACGCATCCCTCGCCCCGCGCCCAGGGAGTAGAGTGAGCGCGAGCACCGCCCCAACTGAATACTCGGCCGTTTCCGCGATGCGGGAGAGCCGACGGCCCCGCTCGTCGGCACCGAAGGAGCAAGCCTCCCCGCCAATCTCTCAGGTCACACGTACCGCATCAGCCAGGCCACTCTGAAAAGCAGGGCACCGACCGCGCGTCGGCTCGGCCCTCGCCCACGGTGAAAACCCCGACCGTCTGCCACGAGCAGACCGGCCGCGGCGAAACTCTCAGGCACGATGACAGAGGGGGAGTTCCACCGGCCGTCCGCGTCAGGAGAACTCCGTGTCCGAACCCTCGCACGACCCCGCCCCGCGCTACTCGCCCCTGCACGCCGTGCACGAGGCGCTCGGCGCCGCATTCACCGACTTCGCCGGGTGGCAGATGCCGGTGCGCTACAGCTCCGACCTCGCCGAGCACCACGCGGTGCGCACGGCCGCCGGCATCTTCGACATCTCCCACATGGCCGAGATCGCCGTCGACGGCCCCGATGCGGCTGCCTTCCTCGACGCCGCGCTCGCCGGCCGGCTCTCGGCGATGGCCGTCGGCAAGGCCAAGTACTCGCTCATCCTCACCGAGCAGGGCGGCATCGTCGACGACCTGATCGTCTACCGCATGGCCGACACCTCCTATCTGGTCGTCGCGAACGCCTCCAACCGGTTCGCGGTCGTGGATGCCCTCCGCGAGCGCGCCGCCGGCGTCGGCGGCCCGGCCTTCGCCGTCGAGCTCGACGACCGCACCGAGCAGATCGCCCTCATCGCCGTGCAGGGCCCGGCCTCGGAGGCCGTGCTCGCCGCGACCGCGGGGCTCGAGATTCCGGGCCTGACCGACCTGAAGTACTACGCCTGGGGCTCCGGCAGCTTCGGCGGCTCCGACCTCATGGTCGCGCGCACGGGCTACACCGGCGAGGACGGCTTCGAGCTGTACGCGCCTGTCGAGCACGCGGCCGCGCTGTGGGCCGCGCTCACCGCTGCGGGCGAGCCGCTCGGGCTCGTGCCCTGCGGGCTCGCGGCCCGCGACACCCTGCGGCTCGAGGCGGGCATGCCGCTGTACGGGCACGAGCTCGGCACCAGCATCCTGCCGGTGCAGGCGGGGCTGGGGCGCGTCGTCGTCACCGACAAGCAGGTCTTCGTCGGGCGCGACGCGATCATCGCCGGGCCGCCCGCGGGCGCTCCCGTGCTCGTCGGCCTCGCTGCCAAGGGCCGTCGCGCGGCGCGCGCCGAGTACCCCGTCTACCAGGGCGAGCGGCTCGTCGGCGAGGTCACCTCGGGCGCGCTCTCGCCGACCCTCGGCCATCCGATCGCGATGGCCTTCGTCGACCCCGCCGTCGCCGAGCCGGGCACCGTGCTCGACCTGGACGTGCGCGGCACCCGCATCCCGGCCACCGTCGTTCCGCTCCCCTTCTACAAGAAAGAAGCCTGACCATGAGCGCAATCCCCGCCGACCTGCAGTACACCGCCGAGCACGAGTGGGTGCGCCTCGATGGCGACGTCGCCACCGTCGGCATCACCCAGTACGCCGCCGATGCCCTCGGCGACGTCGTCTACGTCGACCTGCCGAAGGTGGGCTCGGCGCTCGCCGCGGGCTCGATCGTCGGCGAGGTCGAGTCGACCAAGTCGGTCGGCGAGCTCTACGCACCGCTCGACGGCGAGGTCGTCGAGGCCAACCAGGCCGTCGTCGACGCCCCCGAGACCATCAACAGCGACCCCTACGGCGACGGCTGGCTGGTGAAGGTGCGCGTCTCGAGCACCCCCGCCCTGCTGAGCGCCGACGAGTACCGCGCCCTCATCGGCGAATAGGAGCCCCGCACCCCCATGTCTCTCGACTTCAGCAACCGCCACATCGGCATCGACGGCGACGCCCGTCAGCTCATGCTCGACGCGCTCGGCTACGCCTCGCTCGATGCCCTCATGGATGCGGCCGTTCCCGCCGCGATCCGTCAGACCGCCCCCCTCCGCACCCTCCCGGTTGCGGCGACCGAGGCCCAGGCGCTCGCCGAGCTGCGCGCCATCGCGGCCGAGAACCGCGTACGCACGAGCCTCATCGGCCAGGGCTACTACGGCACGGTCACGCCCGCGGTCATCCAGCGCAACGTGCTCGAGAACCCGAGCTGGTACACGGCCTACACGCCCTACCAGCCCGAGATCTCGCAGGGCCGCCTGGAGGCGCTGCTGAACTTCCAGACCATGGTGAGCGACCTCACCGGGCTGCACACGGCGAACGCGTCGATGCTCGACGAGGCGACCGCGGTCGTCGAGGGCATGCTGCTCGCCCGCCGCGCCTCGGGCTCGGCGTCGAACGTCTTCCTCGTCGACAGCGACCTGTTCGCCCAGACGCGCGCCGTGCTCGACGGCCGCGCCGAGGCGCTCGGCCTCGAGCTGGCGTACCTGCCGCTCGCCGACACCGACCCGGCCGACCTGCCCGAGGCCTTCGGCGTCTTCGTGCAGTACCCGGCGGCCTCGGGTCGCATCTGGAACCCGTCGGCCGTCATCGCCCGGGTGAAGCAGCACGGCGGCCTCGCGATCGTCGCGGCCGACCTGCTCGCGCTGACCCTCATCACGAGTCCCGGCGAGCTCGGTGCCGATGTCGCCGTGGGCACCACGCAGCGCTTCGGCGTGCCGATGGGCTTCGGCGGACCGCACGCGGGCTACCTCGCGGTGCGCGAGGGCCTCGAGCGGCAGATGCCCGGACGCCTCGTCGGCGTCTCGAAAGACGCCGACGGCCGCCCCGCCTACCGGCTCACCCTGCAGACGCGCGAGCAGCACATCCGTCGCGACAAGGCCACCAGCAACATCTGCACCGCGCAGGTGCTGCTCGCCGTCATGGCGTCGATGTTCGGGGTCTACCACGGTCCCGACGGCCTGCGCCGCATCGCGCAGCGGGTCGCCGGCCGTGCCGCGGCGCTCGCCGACAGTCTGCGGGCCGCGGACATCGACCTCGCGCACGACGCCGCGTTCGACACCCTCGAGCTGCGCGTGCCGGGCCGCGCCCGCGCGCTCGCCGCCGCGGCGGGCGAGCACGACCTGCTCGTGTGGGTCGAGAACGACGACACCCTGCGCGTGTCCGTCGACGAGACGACCGACGCCGCGACCCTCGCCCGCCTCGCCGCCGCCCTCGGGGCAGCGGCACCGGCCGACACCACCGCGGGCGACCTGCTGCCGGCGGGCCTGCGGCGGGCATCCGAGTACATGACGCACCCGGTGTTCCACACGCACCGCAGCGAGACGTCGATGATGCGCTACCTCAAGCGCCTCGCCGACCGCGACTACGCGCTCGATCGCGGGATGATCCCCCTGGGCTCGTGCACCATGAAGCTCAATGCGGCCACCGAGATGGCGGCCGTCACGTGGCCCGAGTTCAGCGCGCTGCACCCCTTCGCGCCGCTGGAGGACGTGCAGGGCTCGCTCGTGCTCATCGGCATGCTCGAGACCTGGCTCGCCGAGCTCACCGGATACGACGCGGTCTCGCTGCAGCCCAACGCCGGCTCGCAGGGCGAGCTCGCCGGTCTGCTCGCGATCCGCGGCTACCACCGCTCGCGTGGCGACCTGCACCGCACGGTGTGCCTCATCCCGTCGAGCGCGCACGGCACGAACGCCGCGAGCGCGGTGCTCGCCGGCATGCGCGTCGTGGTCGTCGGCACCACCGAGACCGGCGATGTCGACCTCGCCGACCTGCGCGCCAAGATCGCCGAGCACCGCGACGAGCTCGCGGCGCTCATGATCACCTACCCGTCGACGCACGGCGTCTACGAGCACGAGGTCATGCAGGTCACGGCCGCGGTGCACGAGGCCGGCGGCCAGGTGTACATCGACGGCGCCAACCTCAACGCCCTGCTCGGCTACGCGCGCTACGGCGACCTCGGCGGCGACGTCAGCCACCTCAACCTGCACAAGACGTTCTGCATCCCGCACGGCGGCGGCGGGCCCGGCGTCGGGCCGGTCGCGGCGAAGGCGCACCTCGCGCCCTTCCTGCCGGGCCACCCGCTGGCGCAGATGCACCAGCACCCGCCGTTCGACATGGCCACCGGTGCTGCCGGAACCGTCGAGCACCGCGGCGCGCCCGTCTCGGCGGCGCCGTACGGCTCGGCGAGCATCCTGCCGATCTCGTGGGCCTACGCCCGCATGATGGGCGCCGAGGGGCTCACGGATGCGACGGCCAACGCCGTGCTCGCGGCCAACTACGTCGCGCTCCGGCTGCGCGAGCACTACCCGGTGCTCTACGCGGGCGAGAACGGGCTCGTCGCGCACGAGTGCATCCTCGACCTGCGTCCGCTCAAGGAGGCGACCGGCATCGGCAACGACGACGTCGCCAAGCGGCTCATGGACTACGGGTTCCACGCGCCGACCATGTCGTTCCCCGTCGCGGGCACGCTCATGGTCGAGCCGACCGAGTCGGAGGACCTCGCCGAGCTCGAGCGGTTCATCCAGGCCATGATCGCGATCCGGCACGAGGCCGACCGCGTCGCGGCGGGGGAGTGGCCGGCCGATGACAACCCGCTCGTCAACGCGCCGCACACGGCCGAGAGCGTCATCGCGGGGGAGTGGGAGCACGCGTACTCGCGCGAGCTCGCCGTGTACCCGTTCGCGGGCGCGCGGGTCGACAAGTACTGGCCGCCGGTGCGCCGGGTCGACCAGGCCTACGGCGACCGCAACCTCGTCTGCGCCTGCCCTCCGATCAGTGAGTTCGCCTGACGGCGAACGCACTGATCGGAGTCCGGCTGTGCTTCTCTGCCGCGCCTCCGGCGCGGGTGAGGCATTCGCCTGACGGCGACTGCCTCGATCGGAGTCCGGCTGTGCTTCTCTGCCGCGCCTCCGGCGCGGGTGACGCATTCGCCTAGCGAGCCTTAGCTGCTCGGCGCGAAGAGAGCGGGGAAGGTCGCGGCCGCCCACGGGTAGCCGATGAAGATCACGGCGTCGAGGATCGTGTGCGCGATGACGAGCGGCAGCAGCCGTCCGTACCGCGTGTAGAGCCAGCCGAACAGCACCCCCATCGCGACGTTGCCGACGAAACCGCCGAAGCCCTGGTAGAGGTGGTACGTCCCGCGCAGCAGCGCGCTCGTGAGGATGATCGCCCACGGCCCCCAGCGCAGGTCGCGCAGGCGCGCGAAGAGGTACCCGACGACGATGACCTCCTCGACGATGCCGGCGCGCGCGGCCGACAGCAGCAGCACCGGCACCGTCCACCAGTGCTCGTCGAGCGCGGTCGGCACGACCGCGACCGCGAGACCCAGCTCGCGCGCGACGAGGTACAGCGCGAGCCCGGGAATGCCGACCAGGGCGGCGAGGCCGAGCCCATCGCGGGCATCCCGCCAGGGCCGGGTGCCATCGATGCCGAGGCGGCCGAGGTGCGGGCGCGCGGCGCTCCAGAGCAGGAAGGCGACGAGGGCCACGGGCACCAGGTCGACGATGATCCCGAGCAGCTGGTAGACGAGGTCGAAGAACGGCCGCTCGTCGCGCGGAGGGTTCAGCGTCGCGGTCTGATCGCCCAGCGGCACGTCGCGCGTGAGGCGGTTGGCAATGGCCACGAGCGAGTAGGCGGCGCTCGCGCCGAGCGACAGACCCAGCACGATGAGGATCTCCGCCCGGATGCGCCGGTCGCCTCCGGGCGCTGCCGGCGTCGTGCGGGCATCCGCGTCGCTGCTCATCGCTCCATTCTGCGAGCCCGGGCCCCGCTTTGTCGGCTTCCGGCAATGATTGCGGCGGATGCTGGCCGCTCTTTGGAGCGCGCCCACAGTGCGTCTTCCTCGCCCCGGGGGGAATCGGCGCAGACTGTTCACCGAATGCCGCAACGTTCTCGCGCCCTGACGCGAGAACCCGCACGAAAACGCCACTTTCACGCAAAGACTTTGCACTTGGGGCCGACGAGATGCGCAAGCGTTACCGGTGTGTAACGAATGGGCCTACAGTTTGCCGGGGGTGTCTCTGGGCTTCTAGGGTCGAACCCAACAGGCGTGACGGCGCGCTCGGAAATCGTGCCGGCACGGTCCATCTTGCACAGGAGGAAAATTGCGTATCAGCAGATTCGCGGCCGCCACGGCCACGATCGCGGCGAGCGCTCTCGTTCTCTCGGCTTGCGCAGCGCCGCAGTCCGAGGTCGTCGAGGGAAGCTCCATCACGGTCGCGTGGAACCAGCCGTTCTACTCGTACAACAGCAACACGTCGTTCGGTAACGCCACGGCCAACGCCAACATCGTTTACCTGACCAGTGGTGGCTTCAACTACTACAACAACGTGCCCGAGCTGGTGAAGGACGAGTCCTTCGGCACCTACGAGCTCGTGTCGGAGGACCCGCTGACGGTCCAGTACACGATCGCCGATGACGTGCAGTGGTCCGACGGCACCCCCGTCGACGCCGCCGACATGCTGCTGGCGTGGGCCGCCAACTCCGGCGTGCTGAACACCCCCGACTTCGACCCGGGCGAGTTCACCGACCCCGAGACCGGCGAGTTCACCGACGACTACCCGACCGACGTCGTGTACTTCGACGGCGCCATCGGCGCGGGCCTGCAGCTCGTCACCGAGACCCCGGAGATCGACGGCAAGACCATCACCCTCGTGTACGACGAGTTCTTCGTCGACTGGGAGCTCGTCTTCGGTGTCGGCCTGCCCGCGCACGTCGTCGCCCAGCGCGCCCTCGGCATCGAGGACGCCCAGGAGGCCAAGGACGCGCTCGTCGCCGCCATCCAGGAGAACGACGCCGCGGCGCTCGCGCCGATCTCGGCCTCGTGGAACTCGGACTGGAACTTCACCGAGCTGCCGGCTGAGGAGGACGCCAACCTCCTCGTCGTCAACGGCCCGTACCAGATCACCGACTTCGTCGCCGACCAGTCGATCACGCTGACGGCCAACGAGAACTACCGCGGTGAGAACCTCCCGAACGTCGAGGAGATCACCATCCGGTTCATCTCCGACCCGCTGGCCGCCGTTCAGGCGCTCGCCAACGGCGAGGTCGACATCATCAGCCCCCAGGCCACGGCCGACGTCGCTGACGCCCTCGCGGCGCTCGACGGCGTGACCGTTCTCGGTGGCGAAGAGGCCGTCTACGAGCACTTCGACCTCACGTTCGAGAACTCGAAGAACGGCACGTTCGACAACCCGCTGCTGCGCGAGGCCTTCCTGAAGACCATCCCGCGTCAGCAGATCGTCGACACCCTCATCAAGCCGCTCAACCCCGAGGCCGAGGTGCGCAACTCGCAGCTCTTCCTCCCGGGTGCTCCCGGCTACGAGGAGACCGTGGCGAACAACGGCATGGCCGAGAAGTTCGGCGAGGTCGACATCGAGGGCGCCAAGGCGCTCATCGCCGAGGCCGGCGTCACCGACCCGAAGGTCTGCATCCTCTACGCCGCGAACAACCCGCGTCGTGTCAACGAGTTCGCCCTCATCCAGGCCTCGGCCACCGAGGCGGGCTTCGTGGTCGAGGACTGCGGCAGCCCCGAGTGGGGTGGCCTGCTCGGCACGCCCGGTGCGTACGACGCGGTGTTCTTCGGCTGGCAGTCGACGAGCCTCGGCGTGACGAACAGCTCGTCGACCTTCCGCACGGGCGGCATCAACAACCTCAACTACTACAGCAACCCCGAGGTTGACGCCCTGCTCGACGAGCTCGACGTGACGCTCGACCCCGAGCGCCAGATCGAGATCCAGCTGGAGATCGACAAGCTCCTGATGGACGACTTCTACGGAGTCACCATCTTCCAGTTCCCGGCCGTCACCGCGTTCTCCGACCGCGTGACGAACGTGGACCCGGGCCCGCTGTCGCCGACCATCTTCTGGAACGCGTGGGACTGGGAGCCGACCGAGTCCAACTAGTCGGTAGCCCCGCTTCCGACTGACTCCGGTCAGCCAGCACAGTGAACGGGCGCTGGGGTCGCACCTGCGACCCCAGCGCCCACCACTGAGCGCACCCCTGCTCACAGATTGGTAAGGCGCCACTCCCATGGCAGCATTCGTCATCCGGCGACTCATCGCCTCCGTGTTCGTGCTCCTCGCGGCCACGTTCCTCGTGTACAACCTCGTCGCCCTCTCCGGCGACCCCCTCGAAGACCTCCGGGCCAGCAACGCTCCGAACAAGGAGCAGCTGATCGAGTCTCGCATCAAGATGCTGCGTCTCGACGTCATCCCGCCGCTGCGGTACTTCCTCTGGCTATTCGGTGACCCCGCCGCCGGCACCCCCGGTGTTCTGGGCGGCAACTTCGGTGTCACCGTCCAGGGCCGCGACGTCAACGCCCTGCTCGAGCAGGCGCTCGGGTCGACCCTGCAGCTCGTCACCATCGCCACGGTGGTCGCGATCATCCTCGGCCTCACGGTGGGCATCACGACCGCGCTGCGGCAGTACTCGGGCTACGACTACACCGTCACCTTCATCTCCTTCCTCTTCTTCTCGCTGCCCGTCTTCTGGGTCGCGGTGCTGCTCAAGCAGTTCGTCGCCATCGGCTTCAACGACTTCCTGGAGGACGATCCGCAGCTGCCGGCCTGGCTCATCGCGGGTCTCGCCCTCGCAGGCGGCCTGCTCTGGGCCTCGATCATCCCGGGTACGCTGCGCCGCAAGGCGATCACCTTCGCGATCGCCGCGGGAGCCACGACGACGATGCTCGTGATCATGAACCTGATCGACTGGTTCACCTACCCGGGCCTGTCGATCGTCGGCGTGGCGATCATCGGCATCGGCGCCGCGATCGGCTTCACCGCGCTCATCACCGGCCTCAAGAACCGCCGCACCCTCTACGCCGCCCTCACGGTGGCCGGTGTCGGCATCGCGCTCTACTTCCCGTTCCAGTACGGCATCTCCTACTCGATCACCGAGTGGTGGATGCTCGTCGCCCTCGCCGTCGCCACCGTGCTCGTCAGCATGGGCATCGGGTGGTTCATGGGCGGCGTCGACAAGGGCCCCGTCATGCGGGTCGCCGCCTTCACGGGCTTCTTCACCGCCGGCGCGATCGCCCTCGACCGCTTCATGATGGTCTGGGACGACTACGCCAGCTCGGGCCGCATCCGCGGGCGACCGATCGCGACCATCGGATCGTCCACGCCGAACCTCGAGGGATCGCTGTGGGTGCAGGGCGTCGACATCTACACGCACCTCCTGCTGCCGACCATGGCGCTGATCCTCATCTCGTTCGCCACCTACACGCGCTACTCGCGGGCGAGCCTGCTCGAGGTCATGAACCAGGACTACATCCGCACCGCGCGCGCCAAGGGCCTTCCCGAGCGCACGGTCATCGTGCGGCACGCCTTCCGCAACGCGCTGATCCCGATCGCGACGATCGTCGCCTTCGACATCGGCGGCATCGTCGGCGGCGCGGTGATCACCGAGACGGTCTTCGGCTGGACGGGCATGGGACGCCTGTTCCAGGACGGCCTGAACGCGGTCGATCCCAACCCCGTCATGGCCTTCTTCGTCGTCGTCGGCGGTCTGGCGATCGTGTTCAATCTCATCGCCGACCTCGTCTACGCCTCCCTCGACCCCCGAATCCGAGTCAGCTGATGAGCAAGAGCACCGCACCCGTCGGCGGCGTCACCGACGCCGAGAACAACATCGCCAACAAGGAGGTCGAGGGCCTCTCGCAGGGCCAGATCGTCCGTCGGCGGTTCTTCCGCCACAAGGGCGCCGTCATCTCGATGGTGACCCTCGCGTTCATCGTCGTGCTCGCCTTCTCGGCGGTCGGCTTCGACTTCTCGCTGTTCGGAATCCAGATCAAGACGCCCGGCTGGTGGCAGTGGTCGTGGACGGACATCCCGCCCGCCCAGGAGGGCGGCGCGCCCACCCTCAGCCTGGTGCCCGAGTGGCTCGGCGGTGCCGGGGTCACGCTCGGCGCGCATCCCTTCGGACAGGACGAGATCGGCCGCGACATCTTCGCGGTCGTCATGCGCGGCACGCAGCAGTCGATCGTCATCATGGTGATCGTCGGCCTCATCGCCACGACCATCGGCACCATCATGGGCGCCGTCTCGGGCTACTACCGCGGCTGGGTCGACTCGGTGCTGATGCGGTTCACCGACATCATCATCACGATCCCGCTCATCGTGATCGGCGCCGTGCTGGGCGTCGCGTTCGGACGCCTCGGCGCCTTCGTGCTGGCGATCATCATCGGCCTCTTCACCTGGACGGGCCTCGCCCGACTCGTGCGCGCCGAGGTGCTGAGCCTGCGCGAGCGCGAGTTCGTCGATGCGGCGCGTGTCGCAGGCGCGAGCGATCGCCGCATCATCTTCAAGCACATCCTCCCGAACGCGATCGGCGTCATCATCGTCAACACGACGCTGCTCATGGCGGCGGCGATCCTGCTCGAGACGGCCCTGAGCTTCCTCGGCTACGGCGTGCAGGCTCCCGACACCTCGCTCGGCAAGATCATCAGCGAGAACCAGTCGGCCTTCGCGACGCGGCCCTGGCTGTTCTGGTGGCCCGGCGTGTTCATCATCGCGATCGCGCTGTGCATCAACTTCATCGGCGATGGCCTGCGCGATGCCTTCGACCCGCGTCAGAAGCGCATGCCGAGCGCCCGCGCGCTGGCCAAGCCCAAGACTGATGGCCCGTCGACCGTCGGCTTCGCGAGCGACGTGCACGACGGCAAGCAGCAGCGGCCGCGCGGCGGCGGCTACGACGCGGCCCGTGACCCGAAGCGGGACAGCTAGCCCATGGGCCTGACCGTGCTAGAACGCGAGGCCGAGCAGGCTCGCCGCGAGCAGCGCGCCGAGCAGCACGATCGTGCGCGTGTTCGGCGTGCGACGCAGCGTGCCCGGCTCGACGCCCGCGTCGAGCAGCCCGTCATCGCGCAGCTGCTCCCAGTGGCGTCGGATGTGGTTTGCGGCGGCGCCGCTCTCGCTCGAGAGGGTGTCGCCGGGGCGGATCGCGCCGGCCACCCGCGCCGTCTCACTGACCTTCGTGTCATCCGGCCCGAGCGTGAACACCGTGTAGCGACCCGATGCGGGAGCGGCCCACGCCTCGATGCGGCCGCGCTCGGTGAACAGCGTCAGCGCCCACTTGGTGTCGATGCGCTGGATGGCGGGCCAGGGAACCGTCCAGGTGCTCAGGGGGTTGCGGATGATCACCGCGTGCTCGAGCACCTCGACCGCGGGCATCCAGAACAGCGCCCACACGACTGCGGCCATGAGCAGCAGCCACCAGCCCGATCGCAGCAGACCGAGAACGTCGCCCGCGACGAGGTAGCCCGCGAGGGCGCCCGCGGCGATCACCGCGATGACGATCGTCAGAACTCGACCGAAAGCGGGGCGGAAGCTCGCTGGCTGGAAGCGCATGGCTCCAGCTTCGCAGACGCCCGCCCCACTACTGCACGGAAGGACCTCCCGTGAGCAGCACCACCTCCACCGCCGTCGAGACCGTTCTGGAGGTCTCGGGCCTCGGCGTCGACTTCTGGGTCGACGGCGAGTTCTACCCGGCGGCCGTGGGCCTCGACTACACCGTCAAGCGGGGCGAGGTTATGGCCATCGTGGGCGAGTCGGGCTCGGGCAAGTCGTCGAGCTCGATGGCCCTGCTCGGCCTCCTGCCGCCGACCGCGCGCGTCACCGGGTCGATCAAGCTGCTCGGCCGCGAGATCGGCGAGCTCGACAAGCGCGAGCTGCGCCGGGTGCGCGGCCAGCAGATCGCGGTGATCTTCCAGGAGCCGATGACGGCCCTGAACCCCGTCTACACCGTCGGCTTCCAGATCGTCGAGACGCTGCGCACGCACTACGACCTCACGCCGGCGCAGGCGAAGGAGCGCGCGGTCGAGCTGCTCGAGAAGGTCGACATGCCCGACCCGGCGACGGCCTTCCACAAGTTCCCCCACCAGCTGTCGGGCGGGCAGCGGCAGCGCGCGATGATCGCGCAGGCCATCTCGTGCGACCCCGTGCTTCTCATCGCCGACGAGCCGACCACGGCCCTCGACGTCACGGTGCAGGCGGAGATCCTCGAGCTGCTGCGCAACCTGCGCACGCGGCTCGACTCGGCCATCGTGCTCATCACGCACGACATGGGCGTCGTCGCCGACCTGGCCGACTCGATCATGGTGATGAAAGACGGCGTCGCCGTTGAGCAGGGCACCGCCCTCGACATCTTCCAGCGCCCGCAGCACCCCTACACGCAGTCGCTGCTCGCCGCCGTGCCGCACCTCGGCACCGCTGTGGCGCAGGTCAACGAGCAGCACCCGGCGAACGTCGCCGAGAGCCGCACCCCGGTGCTGCACTTCGAGAACGT
>JAIXXG010000055.1 GCA_027490915.1 Microbacteriaceae bacterium | reverse complement strand
TCCGCGCAAGGCCAAGCTCTCGCTCTACGGCCTGCAGACACATCCGGATGCGGAGCCGCTGCTCGACCGCCTGGGCACTCACACGCGCGCGGTCGACTGCGTCTACGTGACGCGACTCTCGGCGATCGACCTCGACGTGCTGCGCGAGCTCGTGGCGCTGTCGTGGCAGGTCACCGCCGCCGACGCCATCTAGCTCGCCGCGTACCGGCGCCACGCTATTCGCAGAGCGCGCCACAACCGTGCACTCGGCGCTGCTCACTCGACAGAGACGTCCCTCGGCGCCCCTTCCACAACGACGGAACGGGTGAGTAGCGTTCAGTCGCTCCGTCGTTGCGGAAGGCTGCTGAGCAGATCCTCCTCCCCAGCGCGCTGGGCGGTCCGATGCCTGACAGAAGACGCAGGGACCAGCCACCACGAGACCCGACGAACGATGATTCGGTGATGCGGGGGTACGGCGGGTTCGAGGAGTTCATCAGGGCGCGGGGCGGGATCGTCTCTCGGGCCGAACTGCTCGCCGCCGGCTGGACTGCGGACGAACTGCGCATCGCCTACGGCCTCTATGGCCAACCGACGCGGCTGCGGCGCGGGTGGTACTGCTCGAGCGACGTGCCCGGCGCGGTGCGCGAGGCGTGGGTGCACGGTGGCCCATTGGCGTGCGTGAGCGCACTGCGCTGGCACGGGCTCCTCCCGCCTGGTGACCCGGATGAGGCGGTGCACGTCTGTCTGCCGCGCCATGGAAAGACCCGCCAGGCCAGGTCGAGCAGCCCTCGGCCCGTTGTGCGTCACTGGCACGATGCCGCGGTCGCTCGCGGCAACCGCTGGGCGGTTCCCCTCTCGGTCGCCCTTGTTCAGGCACGGCACTGCCGAGAGGCCTGGGCCACGAGAGCATTGATGCGCGAGCGATGACGCCCGCGTGCGCGCGGCGCAGGGACGGGTCGCTAGTCGCGCGAGATGCGGATCATCTCGTCGCGCGGCACGACCTTGATGCGCTCGCGCCCGTGCGGGGCCCCCAGCGCGAGCTCGTGGGCGTCGAGACGGTGCCAGCCCTCGAGGTCGGTCCACAGCACGCCGCGCGACTGCAGCAGGTCGACGACCGCCTGCTCGTCGGGCTCGGCGGGGTTCCACCACGAGGCCTGGTCGGTGACGAGGTGCTGGATGGTCTCCATCGCGTCGCTCTTGGTGTGACCGATGAGGCCGACGGGGCCGCGCTTGATCCAGCCGGTGGCGTAGACGCCGGGCATCACGCTGTTGTCGTCGGCGAGCACCTGACCCTCGTGATTGGGGATCACGCCGTGGCGGTCGTCGAACGGGATGCCGTCGAGCGGCGAGCCGAAGTAGCCGACCGCGCGGTACAGCGCCTGCACGGCGACCTCGCGGATCTCGCCGGTGCCGCGCACGCCGCCCTGCCCGTCGGGCTCGGTGCGCTCGTAGCGGAAGGCCGCGACCCGGCCGTCGACATCCTTCACGACCTCGAGCGGCTTCGCGTAGAAGTGCAGGTGCAGGCGCCGCGACGCCTGACCGGTCTCGCGCTGGCGCCACTGCGTGAAGATGCGGTCGATGACGGTGATCTGCTTGTTCGACTCGATCGCCCGGCGCGAGGCCTCGTCGTAGTCGAAGTCCTCCTCGTGCACGATCATGTCGACGTCGCGCAGCTCGCCGAGCTCGCGCAGCTCGAGCGGGGTGAACTTCACCTGCATCGGGCCGCGGCGGCCGAAGACGTGCACATCGGTCACGGGCGAGGCCAGCAGGCCCTGGTAGACGTTGTCGGGAACCTCCGTCGGCAGGAGGTCCTGAGGGTGCTTGACGAGCATGCGCGCCACATCGAGCGCCACGTTGCCGTTGCCGATGACGGCGACCGACGAGGCCTCGAGGGGCCAGGTGCGGGGAACATCGGGGTGCCCGTCGTACCAGCTGACGAAGTCGGCCGCGCCGTAGCTGCCGTGCGCGTCGATTCCGGGGATCGAGAGCTCCGCATCCCGGATCGCGCCGGTCGAGAAGATGACCGCGTTGTAGTGGCGCTTCAGGTCGTCGAGAGTGATGTCGACGCCGTAGCGCACGTTGCCGAAGATGCGGATGTCGCCCGAATCGAGCACCTCGCGCAGGGCGTTGATGATGCCCTTGATGCGCGGGTGGTCGGGGGCCACGCCGTAGCGCACGAGTCCGTACGGAGCGGGCAGCTGCTCGAACAGGTCGATCGAGACGTCGAACGGGCGCTCGTGCTTGAGCAGGATGTCGGCGGCGTAGATGCCGGCGGGGCCGGCGCCCACGATGGCGAGCCTGAGCTTGGTCATGCGCGTGCGATGTCTTTCTGTGCGGGTGGGGTGGGAGAGGCGGCGCGCGTCAGGTGCTGCGCTCGACGACGGCCTCGGCGAACTTGGTGAGAGCGAGCTTCACCGGACCCTCGGGCAGCGGCGCGAGAGCGGCGACGGCTTCGGCCGCCCAGCGGCGGGCCTCATCGAGCGTCTCGGTGGTCACGGCGTGGCTGCGCAGGGCGGTGACCGCGGCGGTGAAGTCGGCGTCGACCTCGGCGAGCGCGTCGGCGGAGACCGGGGCGGCGTGCGCCGCCTGACCCTCGGCGGCGTCGACCGTGCGCTCGATGCGGGCGAGCAACGCGGCGGCCTCGGGGTCGGAGACCGCGGCGCGACGCAGGAAGAGCAGCGGAAGGGTCGCGACGCCGCTGCGCAGGTCGGTGCCCTGCGCCTTGCCGGTCTCCTCCGGCTCGGCGAGGTCGATGACATCGTCGATGAGCTGGAAGGCGACGCCGATCTTCTCGCCGAACGCGACGACGGGAGCCGCGAACTCCTCGGGAGCGTTGGAGAAGATGACGCCCATCTGCGCGGCGGCCGCGATGAGCGAGCCGGTCTTGTCGGCGAGCACCTGCAGGTAGTGCTCGATCGGGTCGTCGCCCGGCCGCGGGCCGATGGTCTCATGCAGCTGGCCCAGGCAGAGGCGCTCGAACGTGTCGGCCTGCAGCTTGATGGCGCCCTCGCCGAGGCTCGCGACGAGCTTGCTCGCCCGCGCGAAGAGCAGGTCGCCCGTGAGGATCGCGACCGAGTTGCCCCACACGTTCTGCGCGCTCGGAACACCGCGGCGCATCTCGGCCTCGTCCATGACGTCGTCGTGGTAGAGCGAGGCGAGGTGCGTGATCTCGACGGCCTGCGCGGCCGTGATGACGGCGTGGTTGTTGCCCTCGCCCAGCTGCGCGGTCAGCAGGGTGAGCACGGGCCGGATGCGCTTGCCCCCGGCCTCGAGCAGGTACCGCGAGGTGACGTCGGCCATGTCGTCGGCGAACGCGACCTCGCGCAGCAGGCCCTCCTCGACCTCGACGAGCCCCGTCTCGATGGCGTCGGCGAACCGGCGCTCCTCGCTCGAGGCGAACAGCTTCTCGCCCAGGCCGAGCGAGGCGCTGAGCGTCTTGCTGCGGCGTGCGAGCGGAGGGAGGCGGGTCAACGGTCTGCCGATCTGTCGAGGCGGGCGGGCGGGCTCAGCGGGCCGCGGGCGTGCGGCCGCGGTGCAGGGCGACGACGCCCCAGGTCAGGTTGCGGTAGCCGACGCCCTCGAAACCGGCGTCGCGCAGCCACCGGGCGAGCTCCGGCTGGGCGGGCCACTCGCGGATCGACTCGAACAGGTAGCGGTACGCCTCGGGATTCGAGCTCGCGACCCCCGCCACGAGCGGCATCACGTACCGCAGGTAGGCGTGGTACCCGGCCCGCAGCGCCCCGAGGGGCGGGCGCGAGAACTCGCAGATGACGACGCGGCCTCCCGGCTTGAGCACCCGGCGCATCTCGGCGATCGCCACCTTCGGCTGCTGCACGTTGCGCAGCCCGAAGCTGATGGTGACGGCGTCGAACTCGCCGTCGGCGAAGGGCAGCTTCATGGCATCGCCCTGGACGAAGGTGAGGTCGGGGTGCCGCTTGCGGCCCTCCTCGACCATGCCGGCCGAGAAGTCGAGGGCGATCACCTCGGCACCGCTCTTCGCGAGCGCGACCGAGCTCGTGCCGGTGCCGGCGGCGATGTCGAGCACCCGCTCGCCGGGCTTCGGGTCGACGGCGCGCACCGTCGCGATGCGCCACAGCGCCGCGTTGCCGACCGAGAGCACGGCGTTCGTGCGGTCGTAGCCGCGGGCGACGCCGTCGAACATGGCCGCGACGTCGCGCGGGGACTTCGACAGGTCGGCTCTCGTCACACCCCGAGTCTAGTGAGCGGCGCCCGCGGGTTCGCCGGGAGCCGCCTGAGCAGGCGTCGGGTGCCGAGTAGCCTGACACGGTGACCGCGTCGCACACCCCCGTTCCGCCGCTGCGGGCGGTGACCGTCGAGGTCGCCGACCCCGACCTGCTGCTGGCACTCGCCGATCCGCGGCATCCGCTCGTCGCGCTGCGCCGGGGCGACGGCATCATCGGGCTCGGCGAGCGGCATCGGCTGACGTTCTCGGGGCCCGACCGGTTGCGGGCCGCAGCCGAGGCGTGGCGACGCATCGCGGCCGACGCCGTCGTCGATGACGCGGTGCACCGCCCGGGCACCGGCCTCGTCGCGCTGGGCTCGTTCGCCTTCGCCGACGACTCGGCCGAGCAGAGCGTGCTCGTCGTTCCCGAGGTGGTCGTCGGCCGCCACGACGGAGTCAGCTGGGTCACGAGCATCACCCCCGCGGACGCGGAGCCGGGGCTCGTCGGGGCGGCCCTGCTGCCCGATCCGCGGCCGCTCGGCGCGCGCCCCCGGGCGACCCTGGCCGCGGCATCCCTGAGCCGGGAGGAGTTCACGGCGGTGGTGGGTCGGGCCGTCGCGGCGATCCGCGAGGGGCGGGTCGAGAAAGTGGTGATCGCGCGCGATGCGGTGGCGAGCATCCCGCCCGATGCCGACCGGCGGGCGCTGCTGCGCGACCTCGCCGACCGCTACCCCGACTGCCTGACGTTCGCTGTCGACGGGCTCGTGGGCGCGAGCCCCGAGACGCTCGTGAGCGTGCACGCGGGCGAGGCGACGGCACGCGTGCTCGCCGGCAGCACCGCCCGCGGCACGGGAGCCGCCGACGACGCGGCCGCCGCCGCGCGCTTGGCCACGAGCACGAAAGACCTCGACGAGCACGCCTTCGCGGTGCACAGCGTGCTCGATGCGCTGCGGCCGCACGTGCGCGGCGTCTCGGCGAGCGAGCTGCCGTTCACGCTCAAGCTGCCCAACCTGTGGCACCTCGCGACCGACGTCGAGATGCAGCTCGATGCCGCGGCGAGCGCCCTCGACATCGTCGCCGCCCTGCACCCCACGGCGGCCGTCGCGGGGTCGCCGACGGATGCGGCGCTCGCCCTCATCGCCGAGCTCGAGCCCTTCGACCGCGGCCGCTACGCCGGGCCGGTGGGCTGGATCGACCAGGACGGCGACGGCGAATGGGTGATCGCGCTGCGGTGCGCGCGCATCGACGACGACGGTCAGCTGACCGCCTACGCAGGAGCGGGCATCGTCGCCGACAGCGACCCCGACTCCGAGCTCGCCGAGACGCGCATGAAGTTCCGGCCGGTCGCCGACGCCCTCCGGTAGCGGGCATTCCACGAGCGCTGTGTCTCAGGTAGCGGCGAGCCGCTCCTTCTCGTGCTCGACGTCGTAGTCGGCGGCGGGCCACTGCGGGTCGATGCGCTCGAGGGCGGCGAGCAGGATCGCCTGCACGGCGAGCCGGGCGTACCACTTGTGGTCGGCGGGCACGACGTACCAGGGGGCGTGCGGCGCATCGGTGCGGTCGAGCACGAGCTGGTACGCGGCCTGGTACTCGGCCCAGAGCATCCGCTCATCGACGTCGCCGGGGTTGTACTTCCAGTGCTTGTCGGGGCGCTCGAGCCGTTCGGTGAGCCGGGCTTTCTGCTCGGCGCTGCTGATGTGCAGCATGACCTTGACGATCTCGGTGCCGTCGTCGGCCACGCGCTGCTCGAAGGCGCGGATCTCGTCGTAGCGCCGCTCGATCTCGTCGGCGGGGGCGAGCTGCCGCACCCGGCCGATGAGCACGTCTTCGTAGTGCGAGCGGTCGAAGACGCCGATCATGCCGGCCTCGGGCAGGCGCTTCTCGATGCGCCAGAGGAAGTGGTGAGAGCGCTCCTCGGCCGTCGGCTTCTTGAACGAGGCGATCTGCACGCCTTGCGGGTCGACGGCGCCGACGACGTGGCGCAGGATGCCGCCCTTGCCCGCGGTGTCCATCGCCTGCAGCACGAGCAGCAGACGCCGGGTGTCGCCCGCGCGGCTGTCGGCGAACAGGCGCTCCTGCAGGGCGCTGAGGTGCAGGGCACCCTCGGCGAGAAGCCGCTCGGCCGTCTTCTTGTCGGCGTCGACGCCCGGTGTCGAACGCGTGTCGACCTGATCGAGCTGGAATCCGGGGCGCACCCGCAGCAATTCGTGCATGGGCGGATGCTAGCCCGGCGCCGCCCGCACGACCAGGGTGCACGGCATCGGTCGAGCCGGGTCAGGGCTCGAGCGGCACCTCGACGAGCAGCAGCGGCTCGGGCGCGGTCAGCGCGTCGTCGAGCTCGGCGCGCGTCGTCGCCCGCCGGTAGGCCCAGCCGCCCGCCGCGGCGAGCGCCGCGAGGTCGGCCGAGTGCGGCGTGCGCATGACGGTCGCGAAGTCGTCGGGATCGGCCGTCGCCGCCACCTCGAGCTCTTCGAAGATCGTGCCGCCGCGGTCGTTGCCGACGAAGACGTGCAGGCGCAGACCCGTGTCGAGCTGGTCGTGCAGCGGCACGAGCAGGGCTCCGGCGTCATGCAGCAGGGCGAGGTCGCCGGCGAGAACACGGGTCGTTCCGCTGCGGGCGTCGCGCGCCGCGGCGAGGGCGATGCCGGTGGCCGTCGACACGGTGCCGTCGATGCCGGCAAGACCGCGGTTCGCGTGCACGCGGATCGCCTTGCCCGGCACGAGGGCGTCGGCGACGCGGATGAGGCGCGAGGCCGCGAGCACCAGACGATCGTGGGGCCACGTGGATGCCCACAGAGCCCGCGCGAGCATCCCCCGGTCGATCGGCGCCCGCAGCACCGCGAGCTCGGCCTTCGCAAATGCCGCGCGCACCCCCGCCTCGTCGGACACGGCCAGCGTGAGATCGGGCGCCGGGTCGTCCGGCTGCTGCGACTCGAGCACGGCGCGCGACATCGCCACCCAGCCGCCGACCCAGCGCCGCACGACGGCGGGGTCGGGCTCGCCGATGACGCGCACGTCGTCGACCGCGCGCGCGGTGCGGCCGGGGTCGTACAGCTCGACGCCGGGAGTGCGCACGGCGATGACCTCGACGTCGCCGCGCTGCAGCAGCTGCGGAACCTCGCGGCTGAGCGTCGGGTGCCCGAGCACGATGGCGCGGCCGACCGCCTCGCCGTGGGGGCCGCGCAGCACGTCGCGGTAGGCGACGACGAGGTGGCGGCCGAAGCGGGCGCCGCTGCTGACCTCGGCGATGAGCGGGGCGCCGAGGGCGACCGCGAGTTCTTCGGCTCGCGCGCCGGCGCCGTGGCCGGCGATGACGACGGTCGCGTCGTCGGGGTGCAGGTCGATGACCTCGAGCGTGCTTCCCGTCCGACGTTCGGTGGCCAGCGCAGCCGGGTCGGTGCTCCTTCCCGTCCGACGTTCGGGAAGGAGGTCGGAGGGCACATCGACCGCACCGCTGAGCGGCTCGCGGTAGGCGAGGTTCACGTGCACGGGGCCGTCGGCGCTCGCGCGCACGGCGAGCTCGGCGACATCGGCGGCGGCGCCGGGCTCGTCGGGGGCGCCGACCGGGGCGGGAACATCCCAGTCGGCGCGCACCAGATCGCCGAAGATGCCCGGCTGCACCGTGGTCTGGTTGCTGCCGATGCCCCGCAGCTCGGCGGGGCGGTCGGCGGTGAGCACGATGAGCGGCACGCCGGAGTGGTGCGCCTCGAGCACGGCGGGGTGCAGGTTCGCGACGGCGGTTCCCGACGTGCAGACGATGGCGACCGGGCGGCCCGTCTCGACCGCGAGGCCGAGCGCGGTGAACCCGGCGACGCGCTCGTCGATGCGCACGTGCAGGTGCAGCTGCCCGGCCCGGGCGAGAGCGGCGGCGGCCAGCGCGAGGGCCTGCGAACGGGATCCGGGGCTGAGCACGAGGTCGGTCACGCCGTGCCGCACGAGCCCCGCCAGCAGGGCCATCGCCGCGGCGCTCGCCGGAGAGGCACCGGCCGAGGGCGGCACCGACTCAGCGCTCGGGGGCGGCGGGAGGGTCATCGTCGAGATCCGCGAGCTCTTGCTCGAGGCGACGCAGACGCTCGTCCTGCTCTGCGCGCTTCGCGAGCTCGTCGCTCGACAGGGTGCTCAAGAAGGCGGGGTCGTCGTCGGGTGCCACCGGGCGGGCCGAGGCACCCCGCCGGCGGGCCTTGCCCACCGCGAGCCAGAGCACGCCGCCCACGACCGGCAGCAGCACGACGCCCAGCGCCCACACCGGCTTGGGGAAGGCGCGGACCCGCGCGCGCTCGGTGAGCAGCACGTCGACGAGCGTGTAGATCGTGAACGCGACAGCGACCACGACGAGCACGATCAGCAACCGGGTCATGGCCCGAGTCTACGCCCGGGGTTCTGGGCGGGCACCGAGAGGCCGCTCGTAGACTGATCGGGTGAGCCCCTGGATTCAGTACACGCTGCTGCGACTCGGCCTCTTCGCCGCCTCCCTCGGAGTACTGCTGGCCCTGCAGCTCGACTGGTGGTGGGCCGCCATCGTCGCCTCCATCATCGCGATGACCGTCTCGTACATCTTCTTCGGGAAGCTGCGGGACGCCGTCGCGCTCGACCTCGCCGCGCGCCGCGAGAAGCCGGCCGTCGACCCGGATGCCGCCGCAGAGGACGGGCTCGCGCCGTAATCACCTCGTAAGCACTGCGGCGCTGTGCGGGCATCCGTGCCCCCGTACAGTCGTGACGACAGCCCGACCGAGGCTGCCGGAGGAGACATGATGCCGCACCGCACCGCCCGCACCGCGACCGTCGCCGCGACGGCCGCCGTGCTGATCGCCCTGGCCGGATGCTCGAGCCCCGCCGTGCTCGAAGTCACGTCGTCCGCCGCGGAGTCGCCCGCCAGCAAGGCCGAGCCGACCCCCAGCGCGACCGACCCGGCCGACGCCGGCACCGACGACACCACCGCCGAGCCCGCCGTCGCCCCCGGGCAGTACATCGACTACTACGACGGTGCGATCGAGGAGACGCCCGGGCTCAAGGTGCTGTTCTTCCACGCCTCGTGGTGCCCGAAGTGCCGAGCGCTCGACGAGGACATCACCGCCAACACGGTGCCTGACGGCATGACCATCTTCAAGGTCGACTTCGACACGGCGCTCGACCTGCGCCAGGTCTACGGGGTGACCCTGCAGACGACGATCGTCTACGTCGACGATGACGGCGACGTGCTCGCGAAGGGCGTTCTCTACAACGACACCACGCTCGACGCCCTGCTCGCGGCCGCGCCGTAGGCATCGCCATGGAAGCTCTGGTCGTCGTCAGCCTGCTCGCGGGCGTGCTCACCGTGGCCGCGCCCTGCGTGCTGCCGCTGCTGCCCGTGATCGTCGGGGGATCGATCGTGGCCGACGGGGCCGACTCGGCCCGCGCGCGCTGGCGCCCGTACGTCATCGCCGCCTCGCTCGCCGTGAGCGTGGTCGTCTTCACTCTGCTGCTGAAGGCGACGACCGCGCTGCTCGGCGTGCCGCCGCAGGTGTGGCAGGTGATCTCGGGCGTCATCGTGATCGCGCTCGGGGTGAACCTGCTGTTCCCGGCCCTGTACGAGCACCTGTCGACGCGCCTCGGGCTGGGGGCCCGCAGCAACCGCGCGCTCGACGCCTCGGTGCAGCGCCAGTCGGTCGGCGGCGACATCCTGACCGGTGCCGCGCTCGGACCGGTGTTCAGCAGCTGCAGCCCGACCTACGCGCTCATCGTGGCGACCGTGCTGCCGGTGTCGTTCGCCGAGGGACTGCTGTACGTCACGCTCTACGCCATCGGACTCGCGATCCCGCTGCTGCTCATCGCGCTCGCCGGGCGCAGCGCGGCGCGCCGCCTGGGGTGGCTCGCCGACCCGCGGGGATGGTTCCGCCGCAGCATGGGGGTGCTGTTCATCATCGTCGGAATCGTGGTGATCGTCGGGGCCGACAAGGCCCTGCAGACGCTCATCCTCGATCTGGGCTGGTACGACCCGATCGCCGAGCTGGAGGGGGTGCTCGGCGGTGGGTGATCACCCGCCCTCGGAGGGTGCGCGGCGACCGCTCGACGGTCGCCGCGTGCTCGTCGTCGATGACGACCCCACGCTGCTCGAGATCGCGGCGAGCTACCTCGGCGCCGCGGGAGCGACGGTCGACACCGCCGCCGACTCGGTGACCGCGCTCGCCCTCGCCGCCGAGCGCGCACCCGACCTGATCGTGCTCGACCGCATGATCCCGGGCGTCGACGGGCTGACGGTCGCCCGCCGGGTGCGCGCGACCTCGACGGTGCCGATCATCGTGCTCACCGCCCTGGGCGAACCCGAGCACCGCATCGAGGGCCTCGAGGCCGGCGTCGACGACTACCTCGGCAAGCCCTTCTCGCCGCGCGAGCTGGTGCTGCGGGCGGAGGGACTGCTGCGCCGCGCTCACCCCCCGGGTGCTCCGGCGGGCGACGTCGTGCTCGGCCGCCTGCGCATCGACGCCGCGCGGCGCGAGGCGCGCCTCGACGATCACCCGCTGGCCCTGACGAGCCGCGAGTACGACCTGCTCGACCACCTCGCTCGCCGCCCCGCGCGCACGATCGCCCGCGACGAGCTGCTGACCGAGGTGTGGGGGTGGACGGTCGGCGACGTCTCGACCGTCACGGTGCACGTGCGGCGACTGCGCGAGAAGCTGGAGGCCGACCCCGCCGCACCGCGCATCATCGTCACGGTCTGGGGTGTCGGCTATCGGCTCGAGCCCGCAGCGTTGGAGGAGGACCCGGCATCATGACACCCGACGCGCTGCAGATCGTGCTGACGGCGGCGGGTGCTGCTGCCGCGTCGGGGGTGCTCGCGGCGATCATCCTGCGCATCGCGCGCCGCGCGCCGCTCATCGTGCACGTCGTCGTCATCGTGGTCGCGGCCGTGCTCGCGGTCGCCGGCGGCATCGCCCTGACCGCCAACGCGATGTACATCAGCGAGGCAGACACGGTCGTCGCCCTCACCGTGACCGCCGTCAGCGGCGTGGTCGCGGTGGTCGTCGCGGTGCTGCTGGCGCGAACCCTCTCGCAGGATGCCCGCACGCTCGCCCGCGACGCCCGCGACCTCGGCCACGGCAAGCCGGTCAGCCGCACGCCCGTCTGCACGACCGAGCTCGACGGCGTGCAGCGCGAGCTCGTGGGGTCGAGCGAGCGGCTGCTCGCCGCGCGCGACGCCGCGGACGCGGCCGAGCAGGCGCGCAAGGAGCTGGTGACGCGCATCGCGCACGACCTGCTCGCCCCCGCTGCGAGCATCCGCGCGATCGCGGAGGTGCTCGAAGACGGCATGTCGGCCGAGCCCGAGCGTCATGCCCGCCAGCTGGGCGCCCACGTCAGCCGGCTGCACGCGCTCGTCGGCGACCTCTTCGAGCTCTCGCGCATCGACGCCGGCGCGGTGCCGCTCGAGCGGGAGACGGTGACGGTGGCCGACCTCGTGAGCGACCTCGTCGCCGAGCACGCGCCGCTCGCGCGCGCCCACGACGTCGAGCTCGCGCTGACGGCCTCGACGGCGGTCGAGACGGCGCTCGACGCGCGGCAGTTCAGCCGCGCCCTCGTCAACGTGCTCGTCAACGCCATCGAGCACTCCCCCGCGGGCGGGCGCGTCGAGATCGGGGTGACGCACGATGACGACGCGGTGTCGGTGACCGTGCGCGATCACGGGCCCGGAATCGCCGCGGACGACCTGACGCGCGTCTTCGAGGCGGGCTGGCGCGCCTCGGCGGCCCGCACGGCTCCGCGGGTGGAGGGCGCCGGCGGGGCCGGGCTCGGGCTCGCCATCACGCGCGCCGTGATGCTCGCGCACGGTGGCTCGGCCACGGCGCGCGCGGCGGAGCCGGGCACGGTGCTCGAGCTGCGGCTGCCGCGCGGCTGAGCAGAGGCCGCATGTCAGCCCCGACGGCACCGCCCGAGAGCGGGGCCTAGAAGGCGATCGCCGCCGCGAGCCCGAGCCCGGTGAGGAGCGCGGCGAGCGACGGCAGCTTGAGCGCCAGCACGAGCTCGCCCGGCGTCTTCGCCAGCAGCACGATGAGCGCGACGGGGGCGCTGATCAGCAGCGTGAAGAACACCGCGGGCGCCCACACGTACAGCAGCGCGAACGGCACGATCATGCCGTAGGCGCCGGCCAGCAGCACGACGAACAGGATGCGCGCGGGCAGGTCGCCGATGCGCACCGCGAGCGTCTTCTTGCCGGCGCGGGCGTCGAGCTCGCGGTCGCGGATGTTGTTGACGAGCAGGATCGCCGCGGCGAAGAACCCGGCGAGAGCCGCCGCGAACCACGTCTCGAACGGGATCTGCTCGATCTGCACATACACCGTGCCGATGGTCGCCACGAGCCCGAAGAACACGAACGCGACGAGCTCGCCGAGGCCGAGGTACCCGTACGGCAGCTTTCCGCCCGTGTAGAACCAGGCGGCGACGATCGCGACGGCGCCGACCGCCAGCAGCCACCAGATGCCGGTGAGCACGACGATGGCGATGCCTGCCGCGGCGGCGAGCCCGAAGAACACCAGGGCGACGGTCAGCACGGCTCGCGGTGCTGCGGCGCCCGAGCCGGTGAGGCGGCTCGGCCCGACGCGCAGAGCATCCGTGCCCCGCACCCCGTCGGAGTAGTCGTTGGCGTAGTTGACGCCGATCTGCAGGAAGACCGCGACGCCGAGGCAGAGCAGCGCGAGCGCCAGGTTGTAGCCGAGGGTGACGTACGCCTGGGCGGTGCCGAGGGCGACCGGCACGATCGCGAGGCTCAGGGTGCGCAGCCGCGCGCCGGCGATCCAGTCGCGGGCGGTCGCCTTGCGCACCTTCGCGGGGTTGCCGGATGCGGCGCTCGCCTTCGCCGGATTCGTGCGCTTCGCGGCGCTGCGGGAAGGGTTCTTCCTGGCCGTCTTCTTCGTCGTCTTCGCTGCCACGACCGCGAGTCTAGTGAGCGGTGCGACTAGGGGGCGACGAGCCGGCTGATGGCGAGCCGGTCGGGCTTGCCGCTCGGCAGCAGCGGCAGGGCATCCACCGTCAGGATGCGGTCGGGCCGCGCCTCGGGGGCCAGCCGCGCACCGACCGCGCGCCGCAGCCCGTCGAGCTCGGGGCGCTGCGTGGTGACGACCACGGGCACCTCGCCCCACTCGGGGTGGTGCCCCGCGACGACGACCGCGTCGGCGAGGCCGGGCTGCTCGCGCACGATGCGCTCGACGTCGCCGAGCCGCACCTTCAGCCCGCCGGTGACGATCGTGTCGTCGAGCCGGCCGAGCACCCGCAGCGCGCCGGTCTGCTCGTCGACCTCGCCCGCGTCGTCGGTGCGGTACCAGCGCTGCCCGTCGTGCTCGACGAATGCCGCGGCGGTGCGGTCGGGGTCGCCGAGGTAGTACTCGGCGAGGGTGGGGCCGCCGATCTCGACCCGGCCGTCGATGATGCGCACCTCGGCCTGGCCGATCGGCAGGCCGTCGTAGACCACGCCGCCGCACGTCTCGCTCGAGCCGTAGGTGCGGGTGAGGCTCCACCCCAGCGCGGTCGCGCGCTCGATGAGCGGCGCCGGCGTCGCCTGGCCGCCGACCAGGATGCGCTCGAAGCCGCCGAGCGCCCGTCGCAGGTCGTCGTCAGCCTCGGCCTCGTCGACGAGGCGGCTCAGCTGCGCGGGCACGAGGGCCGTGAATCGGCGGGGATACTCCATCGCCGCCACGGCATCGAGCACACGGTCGCGGCTCAGGCGGCCGGGCGCCACGACGACGGGCTCGCTGCCCGCCGCGAGCGACCGCGCGAGCACGTTGCTGCCCGCGATGTACTGCACCGGAAGCGCGAGCAGCCACTGCCCCGGCCCCTCGAGCGCGCTCTCGGTGGCGGCCGCGCTCGCGAGCACCGCGTCGGCGCTCAGGGCGACGCGCTTCGGCCGCCCGGTGGTTCCGCTCGTCTCGACGACGAGCGCGATGCGCTTCTCGACCTCGAGCGGCGCGGTGTGCACGGGGTTCACGCCGCCGCCGCGGAACAGCACGGCCGGGCCCACCCCCTCGAGGGCGTCGCGCAGCGCGCCGAGGCACGCGAGCGGGTCAGCGGTGTCGACGACGGCGAGCGGGCGGGTCACGCGCCCACGCTACCCCGCGCCGCCTCTCCGTTTGCCCCGTTCCGGCGGCACCGCGTCAGCGGGCGGCCGCGGCGGTGCGGATCATCAGCTGGTAGGGCAGCTGGCGCTGCTTGAGCTGGTTGACCGTGCCGACGACGAGCACGCCCGAGCGCGCATCCCGGTACCAGACGACGCCCGACGCGCCGGAGTGGCCCTGGAACTCGAACGAGCGGAAGCCCGTGAAGACGGCCGGGAGGCGAAAGCGCATGACGCCCGTGCCGTACTCGAGCGGCGAGAAGATGCGATGCCAGTCGGTGAGCATCTCGTCGAGCAGGGCTCTGTCGAAGAGGCGCCCGTCGAAGAAGGCCTGCAGGAAGGTGACGCCGTCGCGGAGCGTCGAGACAACGGCGCCCTGGCCGCCGCACGAGGCGAGCAGCAGCGGCAGCCGCAGGTCGCGGTCGCCGTGGCGGATGACAGCCATCTCGTCGAAGCGGTCGAGCGTGTCGGTCGTGAAGACGTAGGTGTGGTCGAGACCGAGCGGCTCGGTGATGCGCGCCCGCACCGACGCGGCGAACGGGCGGCCGTCGAGGCGCTCGACGACGCCGTCGAGCAGCTGGAATCCCGTGTCGCTGTAGAGCCCGCGGCCGCGGCGGGCGGGGGTCATCGCGCGGGTCCACTCGATGACCTCGGCCTCGCCCCAACCGAAGTCGTTCTGCATCGCCCGCTCGAGCGTGGTCGGGCCGTCGGGGCGCGGCCCCTCGAAGTAGTCGGCGAGACCGGCCGTGTGGCCCATCACCTCGCGCACCGTGATCTCGCTGCTGACGTCGCGAACACTGCCGTCGCGGCCGTTCTCGACGGCGAGGCCGCTGAGGTCGAGGTCGGGCAGAAAGCGGGCGATCGGGGCATCCCAGTCGAGGCGGCCCTCGTCGCGCAGCTGCGCGAGGCACACGACCGTGAAGAGCTTGCTCACGCTCGCGATGAAGAACGGCCGGTCGAGGTCGCCGTGCACGACATCGAGGCCCGGTTCGTCGTTCGTGGCGGGCGCGACGACCCGCCACAGCACCTCGCCGGTGCGGGAGTCGGCCGCGCTCTTCTCGATGAGGCGACGGATGCGCTGCTCGCGTGTGCTCATGGCTCTCGCTGCTCCTGGGGGTGGGCGGGCGCTCGCGCGCTCGTGTTTACGGCGTTAACATCTGCCGCTATGTCTAGCGCATCGATGTGTACACTGTCAACATGCCGGACCGCTCGCGCTACCACCACGGCGCCCTGCGCGACG
>JAIXXG010000046.1 GCA_027490915.1 Microbacteriaceae bacterium | reverse complement strand
GCCTCGTAGAACGCGGCGTGCAGATCGTCGTCAACGGGCGGCACCTCACCGCGCGCGATCTGCCGGGCGAGCTTCGTGCCCTCCTCGACGATGAGGGCGTAGGCGCTGAGGTGGTCGGGCTCGCACGCGAGAGCCGCGTCGAGACTGCGGTGCCAATCGTCTTCGGTCTCGCCGGGGGTGCCGTAGATGAGGTCGAGGCTCACGGCCAGGCCGGCGGCTTTCGCGGCGGCAACCACGCGCGGCACGTTCTCGGGGTCGTGCGTGCGCTCGAGCACCGCAAGCACGTGCGGCACGGCCGACTGCATGCCGACGCTCACGCGCGTGAATCCGGCGGCGGCGAGGCGCTCGAGGCCCGCAGCGTCGATCGAGTCGGGGTTCGCCTCGGTCGTTACCTCGGCGTCGGGAGCGAGGCCCCAGGTGTCGCGCACGGCCGCGAGCATGCGGGCGAGGTCGTCGGTCGGTAGCAGCGTCGGGGTGCCGCCGCCGAAGAAGACCGTGCTCACCGGCCGCGGCGGCAGCCCGCTCTCGCGTAGCACGCGCGCGGCGAACTCGACCTCGGCGATCGCCTGATCGGCGAAGTCGCTCTGCTTCACTCCGCGGATCTCGTCTGCCGTGTACGTGTTGAAGTCGCAGTAGCCGCAGCGCACGCGGCAGAACGGCACGTGCAGGTACACACCGAGGTCGCGCTGCTCGGCGCCGTCGAGGACACTCGGCGGCAGCATCCCGTCATCGGGTGCCGGGTCGGCGAGGGGCAGGGCGCTGGGCACCCGCCCATCCTCCCAGCCCGCGTTCCGTTCGTAACTCAGGCAGAGGTCACACGTGTGGCGCGCACATCGGTCATCGATGTCATCTCAGCCTGAGTTGCGAACGGGGCCCAGCGGGTCTGGCAGGGTTGATGGGTGACCACCACCATCCTCTGGGACGTCGACGGAACCCTGCTGCTCAACAGCTACACGGGTGGCGGCGAGCTGTACCACACGGCCGTCGAGCGCACGGTGGGCCGCGAGCTGCACCCGCCCCTGCCGCGCACGCACGGCAAGCCCGACGGGCTCATCCTCAGCGAGATCCTCGCCCACTTCGGCTACGACGACGCGTGGCACGAGCGCGCTTCCCAGACGCTCGACGAGCTCTCGATCGAGCGGGCGCAGGCGGGCGATCGGCGCGAGCCGGCTCCGGGCGTGGTGGATGCCCTCACCGCGGTCGCCGCCCGCGGGTGGCACAACGCGCTGTTGACGGGCAACTCGCTCGTGCGCGCCCGCGTCAAGCTCGAGGGTGCCGGGCTCGGGCCGGAGTGGTTCGACTGGGACCGCTCGTTCTTCGGCGCGACGGCGCGCGAGCGCAGCGAGATCACCCGCGCGGCGAGGGCGGCGCTGCCCGACGAGACCCTCGTCATCATCGGCGACACCCCGCGCGACGACGAGGCCGCGGCGGCCGCGGGCATGCCGTTCATCGGCGTCGCGACGGGCGTGTTCACGGTCGACGACCTGCGCGAGACGGGCGCGGTGCTCGTGGTGGCCGACCTCGCCGGGTCGCTCGACGAGGTGCTCGCGGCGATCGAGGGGCTCTAGGCGAGCATCCCGAAGCGAGGCTCGCGTCAGCTGACGAGGGCGACGCCCTGCACGAACCAGATCTGGTTCATGCGGAAGACCATGACCGCGACCGCGAGGCTCGCCACGCCCATGACGATAGTCGCCCAACGCGAGCGGTCGACGAGCGCCCACGCGATGGCGGCGACGGGCAGCACGAGGGCGACGACGAGGTAGATCCACCACTCGACGATGTCGCCGGTCGGCTCGTTGCCGACGAACGGCGCGACGATGCCGATGACGATCTGCGCGATGAGCACGAGAGCGACCGCCGCCGTGGCGAGCACGCTGTAGTCGTCCGGCTTGCGGCCGATGCCGCCGAGCACGAGGGCGATGAGCCCGGCGATGACGCTGACGGCGATGGCGATCGTGGTGAACCACTCGATCACGGGCGGGCCTCCTGGGCTGACGCGGGTGAGGGGTCGGGCGGGAACCCGACCAGCGTACGACCGCGCCCCTGACGAACGCTGATGAGGGCGACGAGGCGGTCGGGATGCCCGCCGCCCGCTCCGCGCTCGATCGCGGCGACCGGCTCGGCGTCGGGCTGCGTGGGCAGGGTGAGCAGCTTGCCGTGCCCGAGGTCGCGGGCCTGCGCGGCGGCGACCTCGAGCACCGGGAACAGCCGTTCGGCGACCTCGGCGGGGCTCGCGAGCAGGCTCGCGCCCTGCTCGGCCAGGGCCTCGAGGCTCACGGCGTCGGCGACCGCGAACGGCCCCACCCGCGTGCGCCGCAGCGCCGTGAGATGCCCGCCGATACCGAGGGCCGCGCCGAGGTCGCGCGCGAGGGCGCGGATGTAGGTGCCCGAGCTGCAGTCGATGCGGGCATCCACCTCGATCGCGGCGTGTGCGCCCGAACCCGCGTCGATGCGCCGCACGGCGAGCACCTCGAACGCGCTGATCGTGACGCGGCGCGACGCGAGCTCGACCTCTTCGCCTGCCCGCACGCGGTCGTAGGCGCGCTTGCCGTCGACCTTGATCGCGCTGACCGAGCTCGGCCGCTGGTCGATCTCGCCCGTGAGCGCGCGGATGCCCGCCGCGAGCGCCTCGTCGGTCACCGCCGCGACCGACGCCGGGTCAGCCGTGCTGACGACCTCGCCCTCGGCGTCGTCGGTCGTCGTCGCGGCACCGAGCCGCATGGTCGTCTCGTAGGTCTTGTCGAGGCCGACCAGGTAGGTGAGCAGGCGCGTGGCCGAATCGGCCCCGAGCGTGAGCAGGCCGGTCGCCATCGGGTCGAGCGTGCCGGCGTGGCCGACCTTGCGGGTGCCGAGCGCGCGGCGTGCGCGGGCGACGACGTCGTGGCTCGTGAGACCCTGCGGCTTGTCGACGAGCAGCAGTCCGGTGGGCACAACTCACAGCCTAGGCTGGCGGGCATGCGCATCGCGGTCATCGGAGCGGGCGCGGTTGGCGGCCTCCTGGCCGCACTGGCCGCGCGCGCGGGGCACGAGGTGCTTGTGACCGCGCGCGGCGAGCACGCCGACGCGATCGCCGCCGCCGGGCTGCACGTCGACGGCGGCTGGGGAGCGTGGGTCGCCCCGGTCGAGCTCGTGCGCAGCATCCCGCACGAGAAAGTCGACCTGCTCGTGCTCGCGACGAAGGCCCACGACTCCGCCGAAGCGCTCGCCCCGTGGGCGGCGCACGACGGCACGCCCGTGCTCGTGCTGCAGAACGGCCTCGGCGGCGAGCAGGCGGTGCGGGATGCGCTGCCGCACTCCCCCGTCGCGATCGGCCTGGCGCTCTTCGCCGTGAGTCTCACCGGCCCGGGCCGCATCACCGTCACCGGACCGAACGGCCTCACGCTCGGCGGCGACCCGGCCGCGGTCGCGGTCGCCGAGCCGCTGCTGCGCAGCGCGCTTCCCGGCGGCGGCTCACCCGGCGGCACCGCCGAGCTCGTGCTCGCCCCCGACATCCGCGGAGCCCAGTTCACGAAGCTGCTCGTCAACCAGGTGAACGCGCTGCCCGCCATCACCGGCCTGAGCGTGCAGCAGACCGTCGCCGAACCCGCCCTGCGCGACGTGCTCGCGCGCGGCATGGTCGAGACGGTCGCGGTCGGCGACGCGGCTCGGGTCGCCTGGGGCCGCATCGGCGGGGTGGATGCGGAGGCAGTGGCTCGCATCCGTACCGGTGGCACGGCGGCGGCCGACGAGCTCGCGCGACTGCTCTCCGCTGGGATGGGCGACGTGCCCAACCCCGCGTCGATGCTGCAGAGCATCCGCCGCGGCCGCACGACCGAGGTCGATCAGATCAACGGCGCGGTCGTCGCCCTGGGCGCCTCGCTCGGCGTCGCGACCCCGGTGAACGCCGCTCTCGTCGCCCTCGTGCACGAGGTCGAGCGCACGGGCGCGCATCTCACCCCCGCCGGCGTGGCCGAGCACGTCGCCGGCGCCCGCCGCGCGGCCGGCCGGTAAGGGTTTGAACCTGCTTCCAGTTCTGCGGATGAAGCAGAAGCGGATTCATGTGCATCCGCAGTTCTGGAAGGTGCCCGCACGGTGCCCCGTCGTCTCCACAACTCAGGAGTTGCGGACGCGGCACGGGGCTCGACACGCCGAGAGAGTGCGCAACGACCACGCCCCGCGCCGCCTTCTCCTGAATTGTGGAGATCGGCGGCGCGGGGCGGGCAGGCGGTCGGGCAGGTGCCCGACTAGAGCATCGACTTCGTGTGCCAGACCGTCTTCGTCTCGACGAAGGCGCTGATGCGCTCGAGCGCGGGGCGCGGCACGCCCGCGACGGGCGGCAGCACGCGCTTGAGGGTCTCGGCAGCGGCGAGCTGCAGGTCGACCCAGCTGGCGCCCGACCCGCCGTCGAGGCCACCGGCGCCAGCGAGGTCGAGCGCATTGACGTCGGCGTGCGCGGCGAGCCACGGCATGATCTCGGCCGGCGAGCCCGTGAGCGTGTTGACGACGCCGCCCGGAACATCCGAGGTCGCCAGCACCTCGGCGAGCGAGATCGCCGAGAGCGGCGCCCGCTCATCGGCGATCACGACGACCGTGTTTCCGGTGAGGATGATCGGGGCCACGACCGACACGATGCCGAGCAGCGAGCCGCCCGTCACACCCTGCGGCGCGACCGCGGCGACGACGCCCGTCGGCTCGGGCACCGAGAGGTTGAAGTACGGGCCCGCGACCGGGTTGGCGTTGCCCGCCACCTGGGCGTACTTGTCAGCCCAGCCGGCGTACCAGACCCAGACGTCGATCGCGAGATCGACCTGGGCCGAGGCCTCGGCAGCCGAGACGCCCTCGGTGCGGCTGATCTCGTCGATGAACTGCGCGCGGCGCCCCTCGAGCAGCTCGGCGATGCGGTAGATCACCTGGCCGCGGTTGTAGGCCGTGGCACCCGCCCACTTCGCGACGGCGGCGCGTGCGGCGACCACCGCGTCACGGGCGTCCTTGCGCGAGGCCTTCGCGGCGTTGGCGAGGAAGCTGCCGTCGGCAGCGAGCACCTCGTAGGTGCGGCCGCTCTCGCTGCGCGGGAACGCCCCGCCGATCGCGAGCTTGTACGTCTTCGGAACACTGAGGCGGGTCACTTCGCGGTCCCCTTCCGGGTCGACTTCTTCGCAGGCTTCGCGGCGGGCTTCGTTGCGGCCGGCGCCGTCACGAGAGCGGCGGGGGCGGATGCGGAGCCGAGCCCGGCCGGAGCATCCCACCCGCTCGCCTCGAGGTAGGCGGCGAGCCCGTGCCGGCCGCCCTCGCGGCCGTAGCCCGACTCCTTGTAGCCGCCGAACGGCGACGCGGGGTCGAAGCGGTTGAAGGTGTTCGCCCACACCACGCCCGCCTTCAACTGGTCGACGAGGGCGAGCATGCGGCTGCCCTTCTCCGTCCAGATGCCGGCCGAGAGGCCGTAGGGCGTGTTGTTGGCCTTCGCGATCGCCTCGGCCGGGGTGCGGAAGGTCAGCACCGACAGCACCGGCCCGAAGATCTCCTCGCGGGCGATCGTGTGTGCGGCGCTGACCTTCGTGAAGATCGTCGGCGCGAACCAGAAGCCCTTGTCGGGGATGCGGCAGTCGGCCGTCCAGCGCTCGGCGCCCTCGCCCTCACCGGTGTCGCTGAGGGTGCGGATGCGCTCGAGCTGCGCGGCCGAGTTGATCGCGCCGATGTCGGTGTTCTTGTCGAGCGGGTCGCCGAGACGCAGGGTCGACAGGCGCTGCTTGAGCCGCTCGACCACCTCGTCGTGCACGTTCTCCTGCACTAGCAGGCGCGAGCCGGCGCAGCACACGTGGCCCTGGTTGAAGAAGATGCCGTTGACGATGCCCTCGACCGCTTGGTCCATGGCCGCGTCGTCGAAGACGATGTTCGCCGCCTTGCCGCCGAGCTCGAGGGTGAGGCGCTTCTGGGTTCCGGCGACCTGGCGGGCGATCATCCGCCCGACGTTCGTCGACCCGGTGAAGGCCACCTTGTTCACGTCGTCGTGGGTGACGAGGGCCTGGCCGGTCGCGCCCGGGCCGGTGACGATGTTGACGACACCCTTCGGCAGGTCGGCCTGCTGCAGGATCTCGGCGAACAGCATGGCGGTGAGCGACGTCGTCTCGGCGGGCTTGATGACCACGGTGTTGCCGGCGGCGAGGGCCGGGGCGATCTTCCACGCGAGCATCAGCAGCGGGAAGTTCCAGGGGATCACCTGCGCGGCGACACCGAGCGCGCGCGGGTTCGGGCCGACCCCGGCGTACTCGAGCTTGTCGGCCCAGCCGGCGTAGTAGAAGAACCACGCGGCGACGAGCGGCACGTCGACGTCGCGGGTCTCGCGGATCGGCTTGCCGTTGTCGAGGCTCTCGGCCACGGCGAGCTCGCGGGCCCGCTCCTGCACGAGCCGCGCGATGCGGAACAGGTACTTGCCGCGGTCGCTGCCCGACATGCGCGACCACACGGTCTCGTAGGCGCGGCGCGCGGCGGCGACGGCGCGGTCGACGTCGTGCGCATCAGCCTGCGCGATGCGAGCGATGACCTGCTCGGTCGCGGGCGAGATGGTGTCGAACACCTCGCCGCCGCCGTCGACGAACTCGCCGTCGATGAAGAGCCCGTACTGGGCCTTGAGGTTCAGGATCGACGCCGATTCGGGCGCCGGTGCGTACTCGAGGAAGGCCATGGTCTAGTCCACCGTCACGTAGTCGGGGCCACTGTAGTGACCGGTTCGCATCTTCTGCCGCTGCAGCAGCACGTCGTTGACGAGGCTCGAGGCCCCGAAGCGCCACAGGTGCGGCGTCAGCCACTCCTCGCCGACGGTCTCGGCGACGGTGACGAGGTAGCGCACGGCGTCTTTCGACGCGCGGATGCCGCCCGCGGGCTTCATGCCGACCTTCTCGCCCGTGAGGCGGTGCCAGTCGCGGATCACCTCGAGCATGAGCAGCGTGACCGGCAGGGTGGCCGCGGGGCTCACCTTGCCCGTCGAGGTCTTGATGAAGTCGGCCCCGGCCAGAATCGCCAGCCAGGATGCCCGCCGCACGTTGTCGTACGTGACGAGCTCGCCGGTCTCGAGGATGACCTTGAGGTGGGCATACGTGCCGTCGGCGCGACGGCAGGCCTCCTTGACCGCGACGATCTGGTCGAACACGAGCCCGTAGCTGCCCGCGAGGAAGGCCCCGCGGTCGATGACCATGTCGATCTCGTCGGCGCCGGCCGCGACGGCCTCGCGCGTGTCGGCGAGCTTGATGGCGAGACTCGCCCGCCCGGAGGGGAAGGCGGTGGCGACGGCCGCGACGCTCACGAGGCCCTTCTCGGGGTCGCCGTGGCGGCTGCCGAGGGCCTCGACGGCGTACGGCACCATGTCGCCGTAGACGCACACGGCCGCGACGCTCGGCGTCGTGGGGTCGCTCGCATCGGGCGTGACGGCCTTGGCGACGAGCGAGCGCACCTTGCCGGGGGTGTCAGCGCCCTCGAGGGTCGTCAGGTCGCACGTGCGGATGATGGTGTCGAGGGCCCAGGCCTTCGAGCTTGTCTTGATCGAGCGGGTGGCGAGCCCGGCGGCGCGCTGCTCGAGGCCGACGGCGTCGACACCGCTGAGGCCCTCGAGGTGCCGCCGCAGGGCGGTCTCGGTGAGGTCGGCGCCGAGCAGTCGCACGGCGCGCTCCGCCGGCTGGAGGCCGGCGGCGGGGGTGATGGTCATGGGGCGTCCTCTCGGGAGGCGGTGGTGGCGAGGTCGTGCGGAGCGAGATCGGGTGACGAGGCATCGTGCTCGTCGAGCAGGGCGCGGGCGGTGTGCTCGTCGGTGACGAGCACCGAGCAGAGTCCGTGCGTGACGATGGCGCGGGCGACCGGGTGCTTCGCCTCGCCGCCGATCACGAGGATGCTCCAGGCGGCGGCCCGCAGCTCTTCGAGGCCGAGGCCGAGCGTGCGGGCATCAAGTTCGGGGTCGGCGATGGTGCCGTCGGCCGTGATGTAGCGACCGATGACGTCGCCGACAGCGCCGCGCTCGACGAGCCGCGCGATGTCGGCGGGCGTGAGGTAGCCGCTGTCGACGTGCACCGAGCTGGTGTCGGCCACGCCCGCGCTGTACAGGTAGGCGGAGGCGCCGCGCGCCATGGCGAGCACGCCGCCGACAGTGCGGTCGCCCTCGATCGCCTTCTTGGTCTCGAGGCGCTCGAGAATCGCGGGGCTCGGCAGCAGGGTCGCCTGGCCGCCCGCCTTCTGCGCGATCATGACGGCCGTGGCCGCGGCCGTGCCGGGGCGCTTGCTGAGGCTCACGCCGCCGTTGATCTGCACGACGTTGACGGCCGTCGACCAGCCGGAGGGCAGCGCCTCGGCGACCTGGTGCAGGGTGCGCCCCCAGCTGACACCGAGCAGGCGCGGCACGGGCCGGTGGCTGACGAGCCAGTCGGCGGCGGCCTCGCTCACGCGCGCCTGCAGCTCGACCTCGTCGGCCGGGGCGGGCACGACCACCGCATCCTTGAGCCCGAAGCGGGCGGCGAGGTCGCGCTCGAGGGCAAGCCGGCGGGCGCGCGGGTGCACGATCTCGATGCGGATGATGCCGCGCTCGCGGGCCTGCGCGAGCAGCCGGCCGACCTTCCAGCGCGTCACGCGCAGGATGGCGCCGATCTCGTCCTGCGTCTTGTTCTCCTCGTAGTACAGCTCGGCGGCGCGCACGGCGAGAAGCTCATTCGCGGCGGTGCTGTCGGCGGGAGTCATGCGCGGTCTCTCCGATGGTCGCGGGCCGTTGCTCACGGGCCCGAGGTCGAGGGGCTGGAACTCCAGGCTAGGCGCGTCGACGCGCGGTCACCAACAATTGTTGCGGGTGGTGCTCACATGAGCAGATGGGTGCGCTCGGAAGCGCATCCGCGTGGGTACGCTGGGCGTGGCCGCCGCGCGCCACCACCCCCAACGCCCCCGCGGAAGGACTCCCGTGACCGACTACGCCCTCGCCGTCGACCTCGGCGGCACCAAGGTCGAGGCCGCCCTCGTCGACAGTGCCGGAGGCCTGCTCGCCGGTTCGCGCCATCGCCGCCCCACCGGCGCCGCGTCGACGAGCGACGAGCTCGCCGCCGCCGTCACCGAGGCGGTGCAGGATGCCCTCGCGGCGCTCCCCGCCGGCGCGACCCTGCTCGGCGCCGGCATCGGCAGCGCGGGCCCCATCGCCGGCACCACGGGCGACGTCTCGCCGCTCAACCTCGCGGCGTGGCGCGACTACCCGCTCGGCGGGCTCGTGGCCGCGACGCTCACGAGCGCCGGATTCCCCGACCGACCGGTCACCCTCCGCATGGACGGCATCTGCATCGCCGTGGCCGAGGTCTGGCTGGGCGCGGCGCAGGGCGAGACCAACGTCATGGGCATGATCGTGTCGACGGGCGTCGGGGGCGGGCTCATCCTGGGCGGCCGTGTCGTGGCGGGCCCGACCGGCAACGCCGGGCACATCGGGCACGTCGCGGTCGCCGGGTTCGACGACCGCTGCGCGTGCGGCGCGATCGGCTGCCTCGAGGCCGTGGCCTCGGGGCCGCGCACGGTCGCCTGGGCCCGCGAGCACGGCTTCGCCGGCGAGACGGGCGAGCAGCTCGCCGCCGCGGCCGCGGCCGGCGACCCTGTGGCACGGCAGGCCGTCGAGCGCTCGGCGACCGCCGTGGGCCGCGCCATCGCGAGCGCGAGCGCCCTCGTCGACCTCGACGTGGTCGCGATCGGCGGCGGCTTCAGCCACGTGAGCGATGACTACATCGCTCTCGTCGGCGCCGCGGTCGCCGGGCACAGCGACTTCGGCTTCGTCACCAAGACGCGGGTGGTCGCCTCCGGGCTCAGCGGCGAGGGCCCGCTCATCGGGGCCGCGGCGCTCGTGCACCGCGCCGACCTCATCGGCTGAGGGCTCAGCGGCCGAAGGGCTCAGCAGCGGAGGGCTCAGCGGCGGCCGGGCGCCGCGTCGACCTCATCGTCGACCATGCCCCGCCGCGCGAGCAGCGGCACGGCGACGAGGTTGCCGAACCCGACGACGAGCAGCACGACGAGCGCGGCGCTCCAGCTGCCGGTCGCGTCGCGCAGGCCGCCGAGCAGCAGCGGTGCCACGGCCGCGACGGCGTAGCCCACGCCCTGCACGGCTCCGCTCACGACGCTCGCCGTGGCGGGCGTGCGGCTGCGCAGGGCGAACAGCGCCAGGCACATCGGGAAGGTGATGTAGGCGAGGCCGAGCGCGACCATCCAGAGCAGCGTCGCAGTCGCGGGCGCCAGCAGCAGTCCGCCGTAGGCGGTCGTGAACAGCGCGGTCGAGGCGATGAGCAGCGGTGTCGGCGTGCGCAATCTGGTCCCGAGCAGCGGACCGAGTGCCGCGAGCGGCAAGCCAAGGAAGCCCAGCAGGGCGAGCAGCGCCCCCGCCTGCGCCTCGCCCACCCCCGCGGTCTCGCGCAGCAGCGGGGGCAGCAGGGCGTAGCCGGCGTAGGCGGAGATGCTCGACACCGTGAAGGGGATGCCGATGCCCCAGACCGTCGCCGACCGCAGCAGGGCCGAGCGGGCGATGCGGCGCGGCTGCGGCTGCGCATCCGCCCCGCCGTCGGCGACCGCTGCCGCGACCACCCGGCGGGCGCGCCCGGCTCGCACCGCGAGCACGACCCAGGGCACGGCGGCGATGCCGACGAGCGCCGCCCACACCGCGAGCGCCAGCCGCCAGTCGCCGAGCTCGGCGAGCGGCACCGCGACGAGCGGCGGCACCGCGGCCCCGATCGACATGATCATCGCGTAGGCGGCGGTCATCGTGCCGATGCGATCGGGCGTGATCGTCTTGACCGCCGCGGGCAGCAGCACGTTGCCGAATCCCGCGCCGAGCAGCAGCAGCACGGTCGCGGCGAGCAGCATCGGGTAGTCGACGGCGGCCGCCCGCAGCAGGTGACCGGCGATCATCGCGAGCAGGGCCAGCAGCAGCGCCGACTCGAGGCCCAGCCGCCTGCCCACCCGCGGCGCGAGCAGGCCCGCGAGCGCGAAGGCGAGCGGAGGCGCCGTGCCGAGAGCCCCCAGCGCGAGCGCGCTCAGCGGGATGTCGGCGTCGATGCGGCCGGCGAGCGGCGAGAGCGCGGCCACCGGCAGGCGCATGGTCGCCGCCATCAGCACGATCGCCGCGACGCCGAGCAGCAGCTCGCCGCGGCGCGACGACGGCCGCGGGGCGGCGGAGGATTCGGGGGCGGCGCTCACCGCTCCAGCCTAGGCTGGGCGGCATGACCGACTGGGGCCGCTACCTGCCGCTGAGCAACCGCGACCGCAGCGGCGACGGTGCCGCGACCGGCGACTGGTCGCAGCCCACCGCCGCCCTGCTCGAGCAGCTCGCCGCGGTGGTGGATGCCCGCCCCGCCCTCCTCGCCTCCCCCAGCCTGCGCCCCGCGGTCACGACTGCGGCCGCGGTGCGCGAGACGCTCAGCGCGCTCGACGCGCGGTGGTGGACCCGCTGGGCCCGCGCCCTGGGCGCGGCCGAGCCGGTGAGCCCCGTGGTGGCGGCGACGCCCGACGATGCCCTGGCGAGCGCGCTGCGCGCGCGGGCGGGCGCGCTCAGCGGGTCCGAGCGGCGGGCGGGCATCCGTGCGCTCGGCGCGGTGCTCGTGCTCGCGCTCGAGCTGCGGGCGGCCCACGGGCTGCCGCTGCCGGTCGATCCCTTCCTGTGCGGGGCGGTCGCTCTCGATCTCGCCCTGCGGGCCCGGCACCCGCAGCGCGCCCTGCTGACCGCCCGCACCCTCGTCGCGGTCGACGGCGACTGGCAGGTCGGAACGGGCCCGCGGCTGCCGTCGACCGCCGACGCGATCGTGCTCTTCCTCGCCGGGCGCGCCGGCCTGCCGCCGGAGGTCGACGAACCCCTGCCGCCCGCCGACCCGACCACCTAGGCTGAGGATCGTTCGGGCAGCGGGCCCGACGAAGGGCAGCAGCATGAGCGAAGGAGCAGCGCGATGGCGCAGAGCGGCGGATTCGACCTGGGCGGTCTCGGCGACATGGTCGGCGACCTCATGAGCGGCAAGGGTCTCGACATGGATGCGCTGCAGGGGCTCTGGGAGACCGTGCAGCCGACCCTGCAGGGCCTCGACACCGACCAGATCCTCGACACGGTCGGCGAGTGGGCGAAGGGTCTCGACCTGCCGCTGCTCAAGGACATCCCCGACAGCACGATCGATGACCTCAAGAACGGCGCCAAGGTTCCGCTCAAAGACCTGCTGAAGGGCTAGCCCGCGCGCGTCGGCCGCGGCCGGGCAGGGCTCACCGGGCTCAGGCGCCGAGCGCGTCGAGCACGGCCGCGGCGGCGCGCTGGCCGCTCAGCAGGGCGCCGTGCACGGTCGACGGATGCTCGCGCGAGGCCGCCTCGCCCGCGAGCACGAGCCGCTCACCGACCGGCTCGGCCAGCGTGTTGCGCATCGCCGGGTCGGATCCGACCGCGGCGAACGAGTAGGAGCCGCCCGCGTACGGGTCGGCCCCCCAGCGCGTGACGAGCACCTCGAGCGGCTCGGGAGCCCCGGGGTAGGCCGTGCGCAGCGCGGTGAGGGCGCTCGCCACGACGGCGGCGTCGGGCTGCGCATCCACCCAGCGCCCGAGATCGCCGGCCGCGAAGCCCAGCAGCACGGGCGCGTCGGCGGCACGGCCGATCGTGACCCAGTCGACCCAGGGGTCGACCCCGGCGGGCGGAACGATGCCGATCCAGTCGACGTCGTCGTCCCAGAAGACGCTGTCGAAGCGCAGGAAGACCTTGTTGAGCGAGCCCATGCCGAGACCGGCGATGGCCGCTTGGTGCTCGGCGGGCAGCGGCGGGTCGACGGCGATCGCGCCCTGCCGCAGCACCCCGAGCGGCACGGTCACGATGACCGCGTGGGCCTCGATCGTTGCGCTGGCGACCGTCACGCTGACGCCGTCGTCGCTCAGCGCGATCGCGGTCACGGGGCTCGACAGCCGCACGTCGAGGCCCTCGGCGAGCACGGCGGGCACCTGGCCGTAGCCGCCGTCGATCATCGCGTCGCCGCCGCCGTAGGCCTCGGCCTCGTCGAACCAGTAGGCCGAGAGCTCGGAGAGCGGGCCGGCGTACTCGTTCTCGATCGCGCTCGCGGCGAGGTAGCGCACGAGGCGGGCCTGGTCGGCGGGGGCGCCGCTCGCGGCGGCGTCGACGATCACCTGCAGCGGCTGGTCGACCTCGGCGTCGTAGCCGCGCTGCACCGCCTCGTCGAGCCGCACGGCGGCGCGGGCGAGCAGCGCGTCATCGAACAGGCCGTCCGCCGTCTCGACGTCGTAGCCGACCGCGCTCTCGACGTCGGTCGGGATCGTGCCGAGCCCCGCGTCGGCGACGAGCGCGCTGACGGGGTTGCCGTCGACGCCGTGGATCCACGACGCGCCCAGGTCGAGCGCGAAGCCGTCGCGCACCTCGGTGACCGTGCGACCGCCGATGCGGTCGCGCGCCTCCAGCACGATCACCGTGGCTCCCGCGGCCTGCAGGTCGCGCGCGGCCGTGAGCCCGGCGACCCCGGCCCCCACGACGACCACGGTGAGGCCGTCGCCGCGGGTGCTGCCGCCGCCGAGCGGCGCGCACGCGGCCAGCGCGGCCGCGGCCGCGACGCCCATGGTGCCGCCGGCGAACTGCCGACGCGTGATCGCGGTCATCGGGGCAGCGGCAGGCCGAGCGTCCCGCGGATGCGCAGCTCGTCGCGGCCCATCTGCTCGGCGAGGGCATCCGCCGACGGGAACTTGTTCATGGGCCGGATGTAGGCGACGAACTCGAGCTCGACCGTCTTGCCGTAGAGGTCGAGGTGGGCGTCGATCGCGTGCGCCTCGATCGTCTTCTCGGGCACGTCGCCGAAGGTCGGATTGTTGCCGATCGACACCGCCGCGCCGTAGCGCTCGCCCTCGACGTGCAGCCAGCACGCGTAGACGCCGTCGGCGGGGATGAAGCCCTCGGCATCACGAGCGAGGTTCGCCGTCGGGTAGCCGAGCTCGCGCCCCCGCTGGTAGCCCGGCACGACGGTCGAGCGGATGCGGTGCGGGCGGCCCAGGGCCTCGGTCGCCTCGGCGAGGCGGCCGGCGTCGAGGTCGCTCCGGATGCCCGTGGACGAGACCCGCGTGCCGTCGAGCTCGCACACGTCGTCGACGAGCGCCACGGCGAACCCCGCGCGCTCCCCCGCCGCCCGCAGCGTCTCGACCGTTCCCGCGCCGCGCGCACCGTAGCGGAAGTCCGCGCCCACGAGCACGCGCTCGGCCGCGAGACCCGCGACGAGGATGTCGTCGACGAAGGCGTCGGGCTCGAGCGCCGCGAACTCGCGGGTGAACGGCAGCACGACCACGAGGTCGATGCCGAGAGCGAGCAGCGCCTCGGTCTTCTGTGCGGTGCTCACGAGCGGCACGGGCGCCTCGTCGGGCGTGAACAGCGCCGCGGGGTGCCGGTCGAAGGTGACGACGACGGTGCGGCGGCCCTCGGCCTCGGCGACGAGGCGCTCGAGCACCGCCCGGTGTCCGCGGTGCACGCCGTCGAACTTGCCGATCGTGACGGCGCTCGCAACGGCATCCCGCGGCAGTGCATCGATGCCGGTGACGACGCGGCCGGTCATGCCGCCTCCTCGTCGTTCGCGGTGCTCGATGCCGCCTCCCGCCGCGCCCGCGCGACCCGTCGCAGCCACAGCAGGCCGAGCACGGGCAAAGCGAGCGGGATGAACGCGTAGCCGCGGCCGAACTGGCTCCAGACGGTGTCGTCAGGGAACAGCATCGGGTCGATGATGCTCAGCGTGCCGACGATGAGCACGCCCGCGAGCTCGAACCCGATGGCGACCACCGCGACGCGGAACCACGCGGTGCCGCGCGCGATGAGCGCGATCGTGGCGAGCACGTACACGACCGCGGCGACCGCCGACAGGCTGTACGCCACCGGCGCCTCGTCGAACTTGGTCGCGATCTGGTAGCCCGAGCGGCCCAGGGCGGCCAGGGCGAGGATGCCGTACACGGCGATCAGCACGCGGCCGATGCCGGCGCTCGTCGGGCGGGGTTCGTCGCTCATCGTGCCCAGCCTAGGTCAGGCTGGCTGAGCGGAGAGCGGGCGCATGAGGGCGCGCAGGAAGCGCTGGGCGATGAGGATGCGGGCCAACAGCAGCCCGGGCAGCAGCGGCCATCCCCACCACGTTGCGGGCCGCGCGAAACTGCGCACGGTGAGCCACACCGAGCCGTCGACGGTCTGCTCGAGCGTGAACGATTCTTCGCCGCCGAAGGGATGCCCGGGCAGGGTTCCGACCGCATACATGACGCGCTGCTCCTCCTGCTCGAGCAGCACGACCTTCGTCGGCAGCGGCAGCCACAGCTGCCGCCCCACCGCGAGGCCGACCACGATGACGTCGCCGGGGCGCAGGTGCCGCTCGCCGCTGGCCGTGTACACCTCGTCGTCGGCGCCGACTCCGGCGGCCGCGGCCGGCGCACCCTCGTCGTCGAACGCGACCGGGTGATACGTGCGCTCCGCATCCGCCGCCGTCACCGGCGTGATGCGCACGCCCATCCCCGCCCCGCGGTACACCCCGCCGGTGAGCAGCTCGTCGACCGCCCACGCCCAGCGCTCGTCACCGTGCCCGACCCGGCGGCGCTGCTCGAGCGGCCGGTATCCGGGCGGCGGGTAGCGCATGAGGTCGGGCGACTGCGTCGCGCCCACGGCCGCGTACGTGACGGCCTGCTGCAGGCGCTCACGATCGCGGGGGCTGTCGACGCTCATGCGTTCCAGCGTAGGGCTCGCGCCTGACGGTGAACCGGGCTCAGGCTCCGAGGTGGGCGGTGAGCGCCTCCACGATGAGGGCGTGGTCGACCTCCTGCGGCTGACCGGAGACGGCGATCGTGCCGACGACGCCCGTGCCGCGGATCGTGATCGGAAAGCCGCCGCCGTGGCCCGCGAAGCGCAGCGGGTCGATCCAGGGCTGCGCCTCGAAGACGCCGCCCCCGCGCTTCGTGAGCAGGCCCACGAGGTAGCTCGAGGTGCCGAACTCGCGCACGGTGGCCTTCTTGCGCTCGATCCAGGAACCGTTGTGGGCGGAAGTGCCGGGCAGCGCGCAGTGGAAGAGCCGCTGCTCTCCGAGGGCGATGTCGATCGTGATGGCGAGGGCGCGCTCGACGCCGAGGGCGCGCAGGCGCGAGCCGAGCATCCAGGCGTCGTCGGCGCTGAACGTCGAGAACTGCAGGCGCTCCTCCTGCGCCGCGACCTCGGCGATGAGGGCGTCGAGCGCCGCGGTGTCGGCGGGTGCCGTCACTTCTTGTCTTTCGCCTTCTCGACGTCGCCCGAGAGGGCGGCGATGAAGGCCTCCTGCGGCACCTCGACGCGGCCCACCATCTTCATGCGCTTCTTGCCCTCCTTCTGCTTCTCGAGCAGCTTGCGCTTGCGGGTGATGTCACCGCCGTAGCACTTGGCGAGCACGTCTTTGCGCATCGCGCGGATGTTCTCGCGCGCGATGATGCGGGCGCCGATGGCGGCCTGGATGGGCACCTCGAACTGCTGGCGCGGGATGAGCTCGCGCAGGCGCTGGGCCATCATCGTGCCGTAGGCGTAGGCCTTGTCTTTGTGCACGATCGCGCTGAAGGCGTCGACCTGCTCGCCCTGCAGCAGGATGTCGACCTTCACCAGGTCGGCCTCCTGCTCGCCCGCCGGCTCGTAGTCGAGGCTCGCGTAGCCCTGCGTCTTGCTCTTCAGCTGGTCGAAGAAGTCGAAGACGATCTCGCCGAGCGGCAGGGTGTACTTCAGCTCGACGCGGTCTTCGCCGAGGTAGTCCATCGAGCGCATGGTGCCGCGGCGGCCCTGGCAGAGCTCCATGATCTGACCGACGTAGTCCTTCGGCGCGAGGATCGAGGCCGAGACGACCGGCTCCATGACCTTCTCGATGCGGCCCGTCGGGTACTCGCTGGGGTTCGTCACCTCGACCGTCTTCTTGTCTTCGGTGGTGACGTTGTAGATCACGCTCGGAGCCGTCGTGATGAGGTCGAGGTCGAACTCGCGGGCGAGGCGCTCGGTGACGATCTCGAGGTGCAGCAGCCCCAGGAAGCCGCAGCGGAAGCCGAAGCCGAGGGCCACCGAGGTCTCAGGCTCGTACTGCAGGGCCGCGTCCGAGAGCTTGAGCTTGTCGAGCGCGTCGCGCAGGTCGGGGTAGTCGCTGCCGTCGATCGGGTAGACGCCCGAGAACACCATCGGCAGCGGGTCGGTGTAGCCGGGCAGCGCCTCGGTCGCCGGCTTCTGCGCGCTCGTGATCGTGTCGCCGACCTTCGACTGCCGCACGTCCTTCACACCCGTGATGAGGTAGCCGACCTCGCCGACCGCGAGGCCCTTGCTCGGGGTCGGCTCGGGGCTCGAGACGCCGATCTCGAGAATCTCGTGGGTCGCCTTGGTCGACATCATCTGGATGCGTTCGCGCGGGTTGAGCTGGCCATCCACCATGCGCACATACGTGACGACGCCGCGGTACGAGTCGTACACCGAGTCGAAGATCATCGCGCGGGCCGGGGCCGACAGGTCGCCCACCGGCGCGGGAATCTGCTTGACGACCTCGTCGAGCAGCTCTTCGACGCCGACGCCGGTCTTGCCGCTGACGCGCAGCACGTCGTCAGGGTCGCCGCCGATCAGCTGCGCGAGCTCGCGCGCGTACTTCTCGGGGTCGGCCGCCGGCAGGTCGATCTTGTTGAGCACCGGGATGATCGTCAGATCGTTCTCGAGCGCCAGGTAAAGGTTCGCCAACGTCTGCGCCTCGATGCCCTGCGCGGCGTCGACGAGCAGGATGGCGCCCTCGCACGCGGCGAGCGAGCGGCTCACCTCGTAGGTGAAGTCGACGTGCCCGGGGGTGTCGATCATGTTGAGCGCGTACGTGCCGCCCTCGAAGGCCCAGGGCATGCGCACGGCCTGGCTCTTGATGGTGATGCCGCGCTCGCGCTCGATGTCCATGCGGTCGAGGTACTGCGCCCGCATGTCGCGGTCGCTCACGATGCCCGTGATCTGCAGCATGCGGTCGGCGAGGGTCGACTTGCCGTGGTCGATGTGCGCGATGATGCAGAAGTTGCGGATCGCAGTCGGGTCGGTCGCGGCGGGGGCGAGCGGCGTGAGGGCGCGAGGAGACATTGTGCCGCCATTCTCCCACGGCGCGCCGGGGCTTCTCGCGCGCGGGCGGGCGTCGGCTCCGCATCCGCCGGCCCGGTCGATTGTCGGCTTCGGCGGTGGACTGGTAACGTTGCTCCTTGGCTTGCGTGTCAGAAAGCCCTCTCTCTTTCGACACGGAACGCGACTGGGAACTTCGCCACAGCGCATCGGATGCGCAGGGCACCCCACCTCGGTCGCACTACTCGCACCGTTCCTGAAGAAGAAAGCACCCACGTGGCAAACATCAAGTCGCAGATCAAGCGCATCAAGACCAACCTCAAGGCGCAGCAGCGCAACAAGGCCGTCAAGAGCGAGCTCAAGACGGTCATCCGTCGCACCAACGAGGCCGTCGCCGCCGGCGACAAGGCCGCGGCGCAGGAGGCCCTCAAGGTCGCCACCAAGAAGCTCGACAAGGCCGTGAGCAAGGGCGTCATCCACGAGAACCAGGCGGCGAACCGCAAGTCGGCCATCGCCAAGAAGGTCGCGGCGCTCTAGCCCGCACCCCGCACGTCACGTCGCCCCCGCCGGTCCGCCGGCGGGGGCGACGTCGTTGTGCAACAGCTCTGCGACGTCTCCGCAATTCAGGAGTTCCACGTCGCAGAGCCCGAGCAGCCCGAGCCTGTGCCCCGGCGCCAGAGACCCCCGCTGGTGTGACGCGCATGCGCTGAAAGGCGTCGATCGGTCACTCGTTACGGACAACCAGGCATCTCGCCGCAACGAGTGACCGATCGACGCCCGACAACGCACAGCCCGCGATTGTCGGGGCCCTCACCGTGCGAGCTGCGCTGTGCATCGGCCAGCGAGTCTCCTGAGTTCTGGAGACAGGACCGCGAGCGGCGACGAGAGGGATGCGGGCACGACGATCGCACGTGGGCCCGCCTCCCATCGGCGGGCGCCAGGAAAGGCCGTTAGCGCTCGAGGCCGCGGGCGGCGACGACCCGCACGAGGGTCTCGAGCGCGTAGACGGCGTCGCGCGCGGCGCCCTTGACGGCGGCGTCGGTCTCGGCGGCGACGAGGATCGCCCGGCCGAGGCCCGCCTCCGTCCAGCCGACGAGGTCGCGGCGCGCGCGGTCGACCTGCCAGGGTGCCAGGCCGAGCTGCCCGGCGGACATGCCGTTCGTGCGCGCCCCGCCGACCTTCGCCATGGTGCGCAGCTTCATCGCGAAGGCCGCGACCATCGGCACGGGGTCGGCGCCCGTGGCGAGCGCGTGCCGCAGCAGCACGAGCGCCTCGCCGTGGCGGCCCGCGATCGCCGCATCGGCGACGGCGAAGGCGTTGGTCTCCACCCGGCCGCCGTAGTACTTCGCGACCATCTGTTCGGTGATCTCGCCCTCGGTGTCGGCGAGCAGCTGCTGGCAGGCGCCCGCGAGCTCGGCGAGGTCGTCGGCGAAGGCGTTCACGAGCGCCCGCAGTGCGGCCGGGGCGATCGGCCGGCCGGCGGTGCGGAACTCGGCGGCCGCGAAGTCGGCCCGGTCGCTGTCGCGCTTGAGCTCGGTGCACAGCACCTCGATGCCGCCGCCCGTGCCGGCGCGGATCGCATCGAGCAGCTTCTTGCCGCGCACTCCTCCGCTGTGGCGGATGAGCACGACCGTGTCGTCGGCCGGAGCCGCGATGTACTCCAGCGCCTCCTCGAGGAACGCGTCGCTCATCGTCGACGCCGCGTCGACGCGGATCAGTCGCGGCTCGCCGAAGAGCGAGGGGCTCGCGAGCGTCACCAGCTCGCCGGGCTGGTAGGCGTCGGCGCGCAGGTCGTGCACCTCGAGGCTCGCGTCCTGCTCGCGCAGGGCATCCCGCAGCAGGCGGCTCGCCCGCTCGGCCAGGAAGTCTTCCGGCCCGGTCACGAGGATCACCGGCGCCGGCCGCACCTGATGCCACGGCACCTGCGGGATGCTCGCCGCCGCCCGCGCGGAGCCGGCGGGCTTCTTCGGCGCGGCCATGGGGCTCCTCTGCGGCGGTTCGACAGTCGGGCGAACTCTGACCCTGCCAGCCTACCCAGCGCCACCGACCGCGTCGGCGGGCGCGGCCGGGTCGACCGCGTCGGCGGGCGCAAGCTGCTCGACCGCACCGCGCTCGACCCACACCCGCAGCGCGGACTGCCCGACCGCGGGCGGCCCGATGAGCGCCAGCCCGTGCGCGTCGCTGCGCACGACGGTCGTGCCGCCGGCGGCGAGCTCGGCGAGCAGCCCGGGCGCGGGATGCCCGTAGGTGTTCTCGGCACCGACGCCGATCAGGGCGAGCGGCGCCGCCACGGTGGCGTAGAGCGGCAGGTGCTGATCGGGCGAGCCGTGGTGGCTGACCTTGACGACGTCGACCGGCCGCAGGTCGTGGGCCGCGGCGAGCCGCAGCTGCGCCTCGGCGCCGAGGTCGCCGAGCGCCAGCATGCTCGGGCAGCGCGGGCAGGCGGGGCCCGGACGCAGCTCGAGCACGAGGCTCGCGTCATTGCCGGGCTCGACGCCCCGATGGTCGGGCGGGCCGAGCAGGCGCCAGGCGTAGTCGCCGAGGGTTCCGCGGTCGCCCTCGCCGCTCAGCCTCAGCGTGGCACCACCGGCGGCCAGCGCGTCGAGAACCGCCTCGTCGGACGGGCGACCGGTGGGGCCGTGCAGCACGGTCTCGACGCGGCCGACGACGGCGGGCACCCCTCCGGCGTGGTCGAGGTCGAAGTGGGTGAGCACGAGCAGGTCGAGCCGGGTGATGCCGAGGGTGTCGAGGCAGCGGGCGAGCAGCGCAGGGTCGGCTCCGGTGTCGATGAGGGCGACCGCGCCGGCACTGCGCACGAGCACCGCATCCCCCTGCCCGATGTCGCACTGCGCGATGACCCAGTCGGCGGGGCGGCCGAGTGCGCGCAGGGCCGCGGCGCCCGCGGTCGCCCCGGCGATGATCGCGAGCGCTGCGACCGCGGCCATCGCCACCCGCAGCCGCAGACGCGGTGAGCCGAGCGGCGCGGGCAGCCCCGCCGCGATCAGCGCCGCCACCGTGAGGGCCGCGAGCAGCAGCGCCCCCACGGCACCCTCGGGCCACGGCAGCAGGGCGCCGGGCAGCGCGGAGCACACCCGCGCGACGCCGGCGATCCACGCGGCGGGCAGCCACGCGATGCCGGCGACGAGCATCGCGAGCGGCGGGATGATCGGCGCGAGCAGGCACGCGACCATGCCCACGATCGTCGCCACCGGGGCGGCGGGCGCCGCGAGCATGTTCGCGAGCACGCCGCTGAGCGGCACCTCGGGGGCGAGCAGGATCAGCACGGGCTGGCACGCCACCTGGGCCGCGAGCGGCACCGCGACCGGGAGGGCCAGGGGCGCGGGCAGCCACCGCCCAAGCAGGGTCGCGAGCGGCCCCGCAAGCACGAGCAGCGAGGCGGTGGCGAGCACCGAGAGCACGAAGCCGTACTCGCGCGCGATCCACGGGTCGAGCACGATGATGCCGAGCACCGCGAGACCGAGCACGGGCAGCCCGCGCGCCGGCCGCCCGCTCGCGAGCGCGAGCAGCACCACGGCGGCCATGACGGCGGCGCGCACGACGCTCGGCTCGGGCGTGACGAGCACGACGAAGCCGCCGAGCGCGGCGAGCGCGACGGCGACCCGCACGGGTCGCGGCCAGCGGGCGAGCGCTCCGATGCCGAGCACGAGCCCGACGACGATCGCGCAGTTGGCGCCCGAGACCGCCGTGAGGTGGCTGAGCGCGCTGCGCTTCATGTCGGCGTCGAGGTCGTCGCTCACCGCGGTCGTGTCGCCGATCGCGAGACCCGGCAGCAGATCGCCGCCATCACCCTCGAACGGCTGCATGAGCTCGAGAAAGCCGGCACGCAGGCCGTCGGCCGCGCCGACGACCGGCGGGGGCCGCCCGATCGGGGCGAGCTCGGTGACAGCGCGCACGAGGGCGACGCGATCCTCCCCCGCGTCCAGCGGGATCACCCGCACCCGCCCCTCCAGCCGCGTGCCGAGCGGCAGCCGCTCGGTCGCCTCGAGCCCGAGCACCCGCACCGGAACGCGCACGGCGACGGGCGCCGCCTCCGACAGGGTCGAGCCGTTCGCGGCAAGGGACGCATCCGCGGGGGTCACCGCGACGATGAGGGCGTCGGCGCTCGTGCCGCCGCCGAACGTCGACCCCGCATCCGGCCCGCCATCGAGCGCGGGCTGCACCGTCTGCTCGAGCTCGAGCACGACCGCGACGGTCGCTCCGCGCTCGAGCTCGCCGGCGAGCACGGGCGGCAGCCGTGCCGGGGCGGCCAGCGCGACGGCGGCTGCCGTCACGGCGACCGCGACGAGGCTCGGGATGCTCGCCGCGAGCACCGCCGTCACCCAGGTCTCCCCCGCTCGACCCGCGGCGCGACCCGGCCGACGGCACGCGATCGCGGCACCGATCGCCAGCGCGAGCGCGGCGAGCGCCACGGCCGCAGCCGCGCCGGATACTCCGACGAGCACGACCGCCGTCAGCCAGCCGACGAGCGCGGGCAGCGCGAGGCGCAGGTCGATCGACCGCGGCCGGGCGGTGCTCGGGTCGGCGGTATCCCCTGCACCGTGCACGGGCCCGCGCACGGCCGCCGCGCTCACACCGTGGCCTGATCGCGCAGACCGTCGAGCGTCTTCTCGCCGATGCCGCTCACGGCGGTCAGCTCGTCGACGCTGCGGAAGGGGCCGTTCTGCTCGCGCCACGCGATGATGCGGGCCGCGATCGCGGGGCCGACGCCGGGCAGCTGCTCGAGCCCGGCCGCATCGGCCGTGTTGATGTTGATGCGGCCATCAGCCGACGCGCCCGACCCGGCCGCGCCGCCCACCCCGCCGGCACCCGCGGCCCCCGGCGGCGGCGCCTCCCCGACAGCGGGCAGCCGCAGCTGCTCGCCATCGACGACGACCCGCGCGAGGTTGACGGCCGCGAGGTCGGCGTCGTCGGTCGGGCCGCCCGCGGCGGCGATCGCGTCGACCACCCGACTGCCGAGCGGCAGCTCGACGATGCCGGGGTCGACCACGGCGCCGAGAACGTGCAGCACCACCACCTCCGGTGCGCCGAATCCGTCATCGGCGGCGTCGCTGCCGGCCGCCGGGTCGGACGAGTCAGGGCCGGAGGAGATCGAGTCGGACGAGACCGGCACCGCGACGACCTGCCCGCCGGGGGTCGCGACCGTCGCCACCACCGCCGCCCCCACTCCGAGCAGGGCGAGCACGACGACGCCGCCGAGGGCGGCCCGCACGCGCGGTGAACGCACGGGCGGCCCGCCGGGCAGCCCCGCGGCCGCGCCGCCGGGCAGGCGCGCGGCCGCGCCGGCGGGCGACCCGGTGGCTGCGGCGGCGAGGTCGGTCACCGCGGCAGGCTAGGGCCCCGCATCCGGTCGCGACCTAACCGCGACCGGATGCGGGGAACCGCCTAGCGCACCGTCGCGATGTTGACGACGCGCGGGGCGCGCACGATGACGGTCGCGATCTGCTTGTCGCCGAGCGCGCGCTGCACGGCCGCCGACGCACGCGCGAGCGCCTCGAGCTCCTCCGCACCGATCGTCGGGCTCACCTCGAGCTTGTCGCGCACCTTGCCGTCGACCTGCACGATGGCCGTCACCGAGTCTTCGACGAGCAGCAGCGGGTCGGCCTTGCGCCACCCGGCGAAGGCCACCAGCCCGTCACGGCCGGCAGCGGCGTCGCGGCGCCCGAGGCGATCCCACATGTCCTCGGCCGTGTAGGGCGCGAAGAGCGACAGCGCGATCGCCACGGTCTCGACGGCCTCGCGCACGGCCGGGTCGCCCGCGCCCGGGCCGGTGTCGACGGCCTTGCGGATGGCGTTGACGAGCTCCATCGTGCGCGCGACGGCGACGTTGAACTTGAACGACTCGATGAGCGGCGGCACCTCGGCGAGGAACTTGTGCGTCACCCGGCGCAGCGCCTGGTCGCCGAGCGCCGGGTCGGCGTCCACGGGCGAGGTGACCTCGCCCGAGAGGCGCCAGGCGCGCGCGAGAAACTTCTGCGAGCCCGTCACCGAGACGTCGCGCCAGTCGATGTCGTCCTCCGGCGGGCCGGCGAACGCCATCGTCAGGCGCACGGCGTCGACGCCGTACTGGTCGAGCTCCTCGGTGAAGTAGACGAGGTTGCCCTTCGACTTCGACATCTTCGCGCCGTCGAGAATCACCATGCCCTGGTTGAGCAGCGCGCTGAACGGCTCGGTGAAGCTCACGTAGCCGAGGTCGAACAGCACCTTCGTGATGAAGCGTGCGTACAGCAGGTGCAGGATGGCGTGCTCGACGCCGCCGACGTACTGGTCGACGGGCGCCCACTGCTCGGCCTTCGCCGGGTCGAAGGCCTGCGTGTCGTCGTTCGGGTTCAGGAAGCGCAGGAAGTACCACGACGAGTCGACGAAGGTGTCCATCGTGTCGGTGTCGCGGCGGGCCGGGCGACCGTCGGGCGTGGTCGTCTCGACGAACGAGGCGACGCCGCCCAGGGGCGAGGTGCCCTTCGGCTTCATGTCGATGCCCTCGGCGTCGGGCAGCAGCACCGGCAGAGCATCCACCGGCACCGGGATCTCGGTGCCGTTCTCGTCGTACATGATCGGAATCGGGGTGCCCCAGTACCGCTGGCGGCTGATCAGCCAGTCGCGCAGGCGGTAGGTCTTGGATGCCCGCCCCGTGCCGCGCTCCTCCAGCAGCTCGATCGCGCGCGTGATGGCGTTCTGCTTGCTGAGGCCGTCGAGCGGACCCGAGTTGATCATGCGCCCGTCGCCGACGAGGGCCTGCCCCGTCGCGACCGGGTCGAGCGGCGGCACCTCGCCGGCCTCGAGCATCTCGGGGGTGATGACGGGAATCGCGCCGGTGACCGGCGCATTCGTGTCGACGACGACCTTCACCGGCAGCCCGTGCGCGATCGCGAAGTCGAGGTCGCGCTGGTCGTGCGCGGGCACGGCCATGATCGCGCCGTGGCCGTAGTCGGCCAGCACGTAGTCGGCGGCCCACACGGGGATGCGCTCGCCGTTGACCGGGTTGATGGCCCACCGGTCGAGGAAGACGCCGGTCTTCTCGCGCGTCGTGTCTTGCCGATCGATCTCGGTCTTCTTCTGCACCTCCTCGAGGTACGCCTGGAAGGCCATGCGCACCTCGGGCGTCGACCCCGAGGCGAGCTCGGCGGCGAGATCGCTGTCGGGCGCGACGACCATGAAGGTCGCCCCGAAGAGCGTGTCGGGGCGCGTCGTGAAGACCGTCACCGGGCTGTGGTGGCCCTCGATGACGAAGTCGACGTCGGCACCGGTCGAGCGGCCGATCCAGTTGCGCTGCATCGTCAGCACCTTCGAGGGCCACGAGCCCTCGAGCTGGTTCAGGTCATCGAGCAGGCGGTCGGCGTAGTCGGTGATCTTGAAGTACCACTGGGTCAGCTTCTTCTTCTCGGCGATCGCGCCGCAGCGCTCGCACGCGCCGTCGACGACCTGCTCGTTGGCGAGCACCGTCTGGTCGTTCGGGCACCAGTTGACCCAGCTCGCCTTGCGGTAGGCGAGGCCCTTCTCGTACATGCGCAGGAAGAGCCACTGGTTCCAGCGGTAGTACTCCGGGTCGGAGGTGTGCAGCACGCGGCTCCAGTCGAAGCTCGTCGCGTAGCGCTGCATCGAGGCCCGCTGCTGGGCGATGTTCGCGTAGGTCCACTCGCGGGGGTCGGCACCGCGCTTGATCGCCGCGTTCTCGGCCGGCAGGCCGAAGCTGTCCCACCCGATCGGGTGCAGCACGCTGAAGCCCTGCTGGCGCCAGTAGCGCGCCACGACGTCGCCGAGCGCGTACACCTCGGCGTGCCCCATGTGCAGGTCGCCCGAGGGGTACGGGAACATGTCGAGCACGTACTTGCGCGGCTTGCTGTCGCTCTCGTCGACCGTGAACGGCTGCAGCTCGTCCCACACCGGCGCCCAGCGGGCCTCGATGCGCGCGAAGTCGTACGCGTTCTCGTCGCTCGGCAGATCTGAGGGGTGCAGATCGGCGGGGTGCAGCTCGTCGGTCACGGCTCGGTCTCGATTCAGGTCACGTCGGTGGGCCCCGCGGGGGCGTCGGGGCAGAAACCCCAGATTACCGCGGGCCGCCTCCGCCTAGACGCGCTCGACCCCGATGGCGCGCAGCAGGGCCGCGGCCTTGAGCCGCATCTCGGCGACCTCGGCGGTCGGCTCGCTCAGAGCGGTGACCCCGCCGCCCGCGCCGACCGTCGCGCGCGCCCCCTCGACGACGATGCTGCGGATGACCATGGCCAGGTCGGCTCCCCCATCGAGCCCGAGGTACCCGAACGCTCCCGAGTAGATGCCGCGCGGGCCGCGCTCGAGGCCGACGTGCGCCCCGTGCTCGACAGCACCGTCGAGCAGCTCGATCGCCCGCCGCTTCGGCGCTCCCGTCATCGAGCCGGCCGGAAAGCACGCGGCCACTGCATCGAGCGCGTCGAGACCCGGGCGCAGCCGGCCCTCGACCGTGCTCACCAGCTGGTGCACGTGCGCGTAGCTCTCGACCTCGTGCAGCCCCGTGACGACGACCGACCCCAGCTCGCTCACGCGCGAGAGGTCGTTGCGCATGAGGTCGACGATCATCAGGTTCTCGGCCTGCTCCTTGTCATTGCCGGCCAGCTCGGCGGCGAGCGCCGCATCACGGTCGGGCTCGGGCGACCGCGGGCGCGTGCCCTTGATGGGCCGCGTCTGCACGATGCCGTCGCTCACGCGCAGGAAGGTCTCGGGGCTCGCGCTCAGCAGCGTCGTGCCGCCGACGCGCAGCAGCGCGCCGTGGTGCGCCGGGCTGCCGCGCCGCAGCCGCCGGTACAGCGCGACGGCGTCGAGCGCGGCGCCGTCGGCGGTCTGCACCTCGGTCTGCGTCGTGAGGCACAGCTGATACGCCTCACCGTTGCGGATCGCCTCCTGACAGGCGGCGACCATCCGCGCGTAGTGGGCGTCGTCGTCGCGGTCGACGGGCGGCCGCAGGGCGGGCGGCTCGGCGACCGGGGGCAGGGATGCGTCGCGCGCGCTCGCGGCGAGGGCCAGCATCCCGTGGCGCCACTCATCGAGCCCGCCCTGCCAGCCCCGCCCGGAAGGGTCGAGCGCGATCAGCCGCGCCTCCCCCGTCGCGTGGTCGAACAGCACCCCGCGGTCGACGAGCAGCCACGCGGCACGGTGCTCGGGGGCGACGGCGGGCGCGGGCATGCTCATGGTCTCGGCGCGCAGCTCGTACCCGAACCAGCCGATGAGGCCGAGCGGGCCCGGCGGCAGCGGGCCGACCGCCGTCTGCTTCTCAGCAGCACCCACCGCGTCGAGGGTCGCCCGCAGCTGCGGCAGCACCGGGGCATCGGGGTCGAGCAGCACCGGCTCGCCGAGCGCGACGAGGCTCGTGCCGCGCGTCGCCCCCTCGCCCGAATCGAGCCAGACGAGCCCCTCGGCACCGGGGTGCGCGACGTCGAGCGCGGTGAGCAGCGCCTCGGCGCTCGGCGGCGCCGCGATCGGATGCTCGAGGAGGCCGCGCCGCATACGCTCCATGCTATGAGCGCAGGGGTGTCGTGATGGCCGCCGCCGAGGGGTTGCACGCGTGGACGGCCGACGGCTGGCGCGCTGTCGACTGGTGCGATCCGCACGAGGGCCGCCTGCTCGTGGCCGATTCGTGGCGCGTCGTCGACGGCCGCGCGCGCGGCGTCGAGCGGCACCGCGAACGCTTCCTGCGGTCGCTCGCCGCGATCGCGGGCACCCCCACGGATGCGGAGGCCGCCGTCGACGCCGCCCTCGAGTCGCTGCCGCGCGCGGGCGACTGGTTTCCGCGGCTCGAGCTGCGCGAGCGCGGGGGCGGCACCGCTCTCGAGCTGCGCGTGCGCCCGACACCGCCGACCGCCTCCGAGGTGGTCGTCGCCACGGCGCCCCACGACCCGCGCACGCAGCCGCTCGTGAAGGGCCCCGACCTCGAGGCGCTGCAGGCCCTGCGCGTCGCCGTGCAGCCGCGCGGCGCCGGCGAGGCCGTGATCGTGGATGCCCAGGGCCGCGTCGTCGAGGGCGCCTACAGCGCTCTGCTCTGGTGGCGGGGCGAGACGCTCGTGCAGCCCGCCGCGGCGCTGGCCCGCATCCCGAGCGTGACGGCCGCGCTCGTGCTGGAGGCGGCGCGCGACGAGGGCGTGCCGATCGCGAGCGAGAGCGTCGAGCCCGAGGCGCTCGCCGGCTGCGAGCTGTGGGTGCTGAGCGCCCTGCACGGGCTGCGCGTGGCGACCGCGTGGGTCGACGGACCACCGCTCGGCGAGGGGGCGCGAGCCGCCCGCGGCCGCGCCTGGCTGGCCGCGGCGGAGCGCCCCTTGTACCCCGTGAGGGGGACACCCCTACTGGGGGGGTGACGATTCCTCCCCCTCTCGCGGCGTTCGACCATAGACTGACCCCGCCGGACCGACGTCCGTGCGATGGGGGGAAACACAGGCGTGTCTGACGACGACTACGGCAGGGTGCCGGCGGGGTGGTACCCCGACCCGCTCGGGCTGCCGCAACTGCGGTGGTGGGACAACCACGCCTGGACCGAGCACGTCTCGGACGCGCGTCAGCCGATGATGCCCACGCAGCCCGCGGCCGCCACGATCTTCGCCGACGACGAGGCGCCCTCGCGGCGCGCGCGCCGGTCGGCCGAGTCGGCCGCCGCCGACGAGCTGCCGTTCGAGCAGCCCACGGCCGCCGTGCTGCGGCAGCTGGCTCCGCCCGTTGCCGACAACGACCACGTCGCCGACCCGACGCCCGCGGCGACCACCGCGCCCGCTTCTGCCCCGCCGGCCGCCAGTGCCGACGCCGCGTCCGTCGGCTCCGCTGCCTCCGCCGCCTCGGCCGCCAGCGCCGCGAACGCCGCCGACGCCTTCGCCGCCGCCGCGTTCGCCGACCCGCTGAGCGCTTCGCCGGTCGCCGACTCCACGCCGTGGGTTCCGCTGCAGGCGCAGCAGAGCGCTCCGAGCTCGGTGCCCCCGGGGTACACCTCCGCACCGGGCTACAGCTCGGCGCCCGGCTACGGGTCGGCGCCCGGCGCTCCGGCCTACACGCCCACCTGGACGGACTCGCCCATCTCGGCCGCCGAGCCCGGCCGCCGGGGCACGCACCAGACGGTCGGCACCACCGCCCCGCACCTGCAGAGCGCCGAGATCTGGACGATGGCGCTGCTGCCGATGCTGCAGCTGCTGCTCAGCCTGCTCGTGCTGGCCGCTTTCTCGACCGGGCCGTCGGTGCTGTACATGGCCATCATCTGGCTGGTTCCGTACCCCGTGTCGATCGTGCTGGCGTGGCTCGACCACCGCTCGCTGCGTCGCCGCGGCGTCGACCGCCCCGCCACCTGGCTGTGGGCGCTCGCCTCCCCGCTCGTCTACCTGGCGGCGCGTGCCGTGCGACTCAGCCGCATCTCGGGCGCCGGCTACGGCCCGCTCGCGGTCTTCCTGCTGCTCAACGGCCTCGTCGGCGCCTCGGTGCTCGCCGTTCCGGGGCTCGTCATCGCCGCGCTGCCCAGCGTGTTCGCCGCCGAGGCGTCGAACAGCATCGAGCTCGCCGCGCGCAGCATCGGCGGGGCCATGGAGGTGCAGTGCCCGCCGACCCCGCCGCTGTTCATCGGCCAGCAGCTGCGCTGCCCGGCCACGAACGCGAGCGGTGAGGCCTTCGTGATCACGGCGAGCCTCCAGCGCGTCAACGGATGGATCGCCTGGCAGGTCGACGACTGGGGCATCTTCAGCATCATTCGCTAATCGAACGGCCGCCGAGCGCCCTCGTCGACGACCCGTCACAATCAAAGACAGCCAACTGAACAGCAGGAACGAGCAATCGTTCGTCGCGGCGAACCCGAACAGCACTGCGACACACCGGCCGACCAGGGGGGTCGGACGGAATACGAGACCCGGCCGGGGGGCCGGGGCCCGAGGGGGAACCACGATGAGCACGACGAGCACCGTCGCAGCGCCGGCCGGCTGGTACGCCGACCCGGTGCAGGCCGCGAGCGGGTCGGCGATCACGCTGTGCCGCTGGTGGGATGGCCAGCAGTGGACGAGCCACGTGGCCACGGTCAGCACCCCGACGAGCCCCATGGTGTCGAGCGCCGCCGTGTCGAGCGCCGCGAGCCTCGACACCGCCACCGGCAGCATCACGATCGGCGCCCCGGCGACGCCGACGCCCCGCGAGTCGGCCCGTGCGGCCGAGAGCATGCCGCTGCACGCCGTCGACCCGGCGGCGGGCCTGCGCGCCGCGCACCGCCGCCCGACCCGCAGCACCGCCTCTCCGCTGAGCCCGTCGGCGCTCAGCCCCGCCAACGCCGAGACCGGCGAGTACGTGCCCTTCGCCGCCCGCAACCGCGGCTCGTCGGTCGACGCGCCGGCGGTCGACCCGCGCAACCCGCTGCGCCTGCGCGTGCACACCGTCTCGGTGTGGCTCATCGCGTCGATGCCCGTCACCCAGGCGCTGCTCGTGTTCTGGGTGTTCTCGACCCTCCCGGCCGAGACCTCGGCCTGGACGCGCGCACTCGCCGTCGTGTTCCCGCTCATCCTGAGCGCCGCGCTCGCCACGCAAGACCGCCGGCTGATGGAGGCCTCGGGGCACCTGCGCACGGCCCCGTGGGTCGCCGCGCTGCTCGCTCCCCCGGTCTACCTGGCCGTCCGCGGCGTGCGCGTCGCCCGTGCGACGGGCGCTCGGTCGTGGCCGCTCGTGGTCTGGCTCGGCGCGCAGCTGAGCGTGCTGACGGTGTGGTTCGTGCTCGACCCGGCCGCGGTCATCGAGCTCGCCCGAACCGTGCTGGGCTGAGCGCCCACCACCCTCCGCTCAGCGAGCCCGCCGTAGGCTCGACGCATGGATGACACGCGTCGGCGACGGGGCGCCAGCCTCGAGGTGCTGCGCGCCGAAGCGCACGACGAGCTGCAGACGGTCATCCTCGCCCGGGCCCGCGGCGGCGAGGATCCGTGGGAGTTCATGAGCGAGCTGCCGACCGTCGATGAGCTCGTGGTGTGGATGCTGCGGGCCGAGAGCATCCGCGACGACGACGGCCGCACCCCGTCAGCCGCACGCGACTACCGGCTGCTGCGCCAGATCGCGCTCGACCACCCCGCGCTCACGACGACGGTGTGGCGGATGCTCGGCCGGCTCTCGGCGTGAGCGCCGCATCCCGCCCGCGGGTGACGGGAGCCGTCCCCCCAAATGGGGACTGACAGGCTCTCGGTTTGTCCCCCGACGGCGACTACCATGAGGGCACCGACAGAGCGTTCCACCCCGACCCGAACGTCGCTCTCGCGCACACCCGAGGACACCCGATGACCGACGCGCACTCCCCCGCTGCTGGGTGGTACGACGACCCGGAGATGGCGCTGCGCCTGCGCTGGTGGGACGGCCTGCGGTGGACGACCCACACCCGGCCCAAGCCGGTGGTCGAGCACCCCGCCGAGCAGGCCATCACGGGGCGAAGCGCGGTCTCGCCCGCGAGCGCTGCGGCCCCGGCGACCGGAGTGATCCCCGGCACGGCGACGATCGCCGAGCCGACCGGCACCGACCCCTACGCCTACTCGGCCCCGTACTCGTGGTCGCCGGGCTCGGTCGGCTCCCCCGGCTCGGTGCCGACCGCCACCGGCGCCCAGCCGCTCGGCACCTACGGCGCCCGCACCCGCACGCCCGACGAGATCTGGAACTCCCGCGCCAGCTCGATCGACTATGTGCCCGAGCGATCGACGACGCCCGCCGCCTGGGCGCTCGCGTTCACCCCCGTCATCACCGTGCTGTCGCAGGCCGCCATCCTCGTGCTCACGGGCATGGGCCTGACGCCGTGGGTGTGGCTGGTGGGTGCGGCGATCATGCCCGTGCTGTGGATCATCATCTGGGTACGGCGCGACCGCATCGCCCTCGACGAGTGGGGGCACCTGCGGCGCGCGCACTGGGGCTGGGCGTTTCTCACCGAGGTCGGCTACCTCACCGCGCGCACCATCGTCGTGCGGCGGCAGTCGGGGGGGCGCGGCTGGGGCCCCCTCGTGGTCAACCTGCTCATCATCGCCGTGCTCGTGAACGTCGGCATCTTCACGCCGGTTGTCGGCATCGTGCTGGGCTCGCTCGTCTAGAGCCGGTTCACCCCGAGCACGCGCACGACCGCGGCACCCTCCGCGGCGCTCGCGTCGAGGTCGACGACCGCGTCGATGCCCCAGTCGTGGTCGCCCGCCGGGTCGTCGATGACCTGGCGCACGCGCCACGTGCGCGCCGCATCCCCCGCATCGTCATCGTCGGGGTCGCGGGGCGGGTTCTCGTCGATCTGCACGAGGGATGCGCTGCGCGCGCTGCCGCCCGTCAGCACCTCGTCGTGGTCGGCGTAGTAGGCGTCGAGCGCCTCGGGCCAGCCCGCGTCGGGGTCGAGCGCCACGAGGTCGTCGTCGCGCTGCAGGGCCGCGAGCTGCACGCGCCGCCACAGCTCGTTGCGCACGAGCACGAGGAATGCCCGTCGGTTGGTGGTGACGTCCGGCGGCCGGGGCGGCAGCACCGGCTCATCGTCGGGGCGACCCGACCCGGCGCCGCTGCTCAGCTGCTCCCACTCGTCCTGCAGACTCGAGTCGACCTGCCGCACGAGCTCGCGCAGCCACTCGATGATGTCGCGCAGCTCGTCGGTCTTCGCCTCGTCGGGCACCGTCTGCCGGATCGCTCGGTCGGCGTCGGAGAGGTAGCGCAGCAGCAGGCCCTCGCTGCGGGCGAGGCCGTAGAAGCTGACGTACTCGGTGAAGCTCATGGCGCGCTCGTAGAGGTCGCGCACGACGCTCTTCGGCCGCAGCTCGATGTCGCGCACCCAGGGCTGGCTGGCGGCGAAGGTCTCGAACATGGCGTGCAGCAGCTCGGCGAGCGGCTGCGGGTGCTCGACCTCGTCGAGCGCGTCCATGCGCGCCTCGTACTCGACACCGTCGGCCTTCATGGCCGCCACCGCCTCGCCGCGGGCTTTGAACTGCTGCTGGGCGAGCACCGGGCGCGGGTTGTCGAGGGTCGACTCGATGACGCTGATGACGTCGAGCGGGTAGTCGCCGTCGGTGTGGTCGAGCACGCCGATCACCGCGAGCGCGAATGGGCTCAGCGGCTGGTTGAGGGCGAAGTTCGGCTGCAGGTCGACCGTGAGCCGGATGCCCGCGGGGGTCGTCGTGCGATCGATCTCGACGACGCCCGCGCGCACGAGGGTCTTCGCGATGCCGAGCGCCCGGCGCACGAGCTCGCGCCGCCGGTGCGGCGGCTCGTGGTTCTCGGTGAGCAGCGCCCGCGCGTGGGCGAGCACGTAGCCGCCGCGCGCGATGAGGTTGATGAGCATGGCCGCCGACACCTGCATGCGGCTCTCGAGCGGCTCGGGCGCCCCGCCGATGAGCCGCTCGAAGCTGCCCTCGCCCCAGGTCACGAAGCCGGCCGGGGCCGACTTTCGCACGATTTTTCTCTTCTTCTTCGGATCGTCGCCGGCTTTCGTGGTGGCGAGATGGTTCTCGATCTCGTGGTCGGGCGCCTGCACGACGACGAGTCCGGCGGTGTCGTAGCCGGCCCGACCCGCGCGCCCGGCGATCTGGTGGAATTCGCGCGCCGTGAGCTGGCGCATCCGTTCGCCATCGAACTTGCTAAGCGCCGTCAGCAGCACCGTGCGGATCGGCACGTTGATGCCCACCCCCAGGGTGTCGGTGCCGCAGATGACGCGCAGCAGTCCGCGCTGGGCGAGCACCTCGACCAGGCGCCGGTACTTGGGCAGCATTCCGGCGTGGTGCACGCCGATGCCCGCGCGCACGAGCCGGCTGAAGGTCGTGCCGAAGCCGGTCGTGAACCGGAAGTCGCCGATCGCCTCGGCGATCTCGTCGCGCTGCTCGCGCGTGATGATGCGGATGCTCGTCAGGGCCTGCGCGCGCTCCATCGCCGCCGCCTGGCTGAAGTGCACGATGTAGACCGGCGCCTGCTTCTCGTCGAGCAGGCGCTCGACGGTCTCGTGCACGGGCGTGCGCACGTACTCGAAGGTCAGCGGGATCGGCCGCTCGGTGTGCGTCACCTCGCTCACCGGATGCCCCGTGCGGCGCTCGAGGTCGGCCGCGATGGGCGTGATGTCACCGAGCGTCGCGCTCATGAGCAGGAAGCGCGCGTTCGTGAGCGTCAGCAGCGGCACCTGCCAGGCCCAGCCGCGCTCGGGGTCGGCGTAGTAGTGGAACTCGTCCATGACGACGATGCCCGCCGCGAGGTCGGGGCCCTCGCGCAGCGCCTGGTTGGCGAGAATCTCGGCCGTGCAGCAGATGATCGGCGCATCGCCGTTGACGCTCGAGTCGCCCGTCACCATGCCGACGTTCTCGGCGCCGAAGATCTCGACGAGCTGGAAGAACTTCTCGCTCACGAGGGCCTTGATCGGCGCGGTGTAGTAGGTGCGCTGGCCCTGCGCGAGCGCGACCGCGTGCGCGGCGACGGCCACGAGGCTCTTGCCCGACCCGGTCGGGGTGGCGAGCACGACGTGCGCGCCCGCGACGAGTTCGAAGATCGCCTCCTCCTGCGCCGGGTACAGCGTCAGCCCGCGCCCGACCGCCCAGTTCTCGATCGCGTCGAACGCGGCGCCGGCCTCGTAGGGGCGGGGCATCGACTCGAGAAGGCTCACCCCCCGAGTCTGCCCCACCCGCCCGTCTCCGCAATTCAGGAGTCGCGCGCCCGGCCCCGTCTCCACAATTCAGGAACGGCGGCTCAGAAACGGCGGTTAGGGATGCTCACACGGCGTGTCGGCCGGGCGCGAGCATCCCGAACTCCTGAATTGTGGAGATGCGCGCGGAGGGGACGGGGCCGGTGGCGCGACTAGCTGCCGGGGCTCTCGATGAGGAAGAACGAGAAGACGCCGGGGTTGTGGGCGTGCACGATGGCGAGGAAGACCACGAGGTCGAACAGCAGGTGCACGATGATGACGTAGGTGAGCGACTTCGTGCGGTGGAAGATCCAGCCCTGCAGCAGCGCGAACGGGATCGTCATGAGCGGTGCCCAGGCCTGGTAGCCGAGCTCCCACAGGAAGCTGACGAACACGATGGCCTGCAGGATGTTCGCCGTCAGCACCGGGAAGTGCCGCAGCAGCAGCACATAGACCGTGCAGATGAAGAACAGCTCGTCCCAGATACCGACCGCGTTGACGCCGATGAACAGGCGCAGCACTTCCGAGAACTCGCTGACGGCCGGCCAGTTCTGGTACGAGCCCGACTGGATGAAGTAGAACGGCAGGATCAGCCAGCCCAGGAAGGGCACGGCGAAGAGGTACGACTTCTCCCACGGCTGCCACTTCTGGCCGCCGCGCCACGGAAAGCGGATGACCTTCCGCTTGAACACGAACCGGTCGAGCACGAACGGCACCGCCACAGCGAGGCTCAGCACGAACCCGAGCAGGAAGAAGTTGGGCCACGAGATGTCGGCCTTCACACTCACGGTGCTGACGACGATGAGGCCCGCGGCGATGATGCCGAGGTCGCGCATGAGCTCGCGGTCGACGAAGTAGGCGACCACGAGGCCGAGCACGAGCCAGGGGTAGCCCACCAGCCGGTTCTCGAAGCCGAACAGGGGGATGGCGCTCGTCACCACCAGCGCGGCGGGCAGCAGCTTCAGGCTGATCGCGGGCAGAGCATCCGTCGGGGCGAGGGGGGCAGCGGCGGGCATGCGCGCATTCTGCCAGGTCAGTCGTTGAGGCGACTGACGACCCGGTCGATGACGTCGGGCAGCCCGAGCACGCGGAAGTGCCCGACGTGCGGCAGCGGCACATTCTCGGCACCGTCGAGGTGCGCGCTCTCCGGCGGCACGTACTGGTCGAAGGCGCTGTGCAGGGCCGTGATGCGCGCGTTGACGTGCGGGGCCGCCGCCAGCTCTTGGATCACCGGGCGGGTGGGGGTGAACTCGCGCCAGGGCCCGAGCCCGTACTGCGCCAGCGGGCTGCCGCCGTAGGGGGTGTTGATCGAGATCATGCGGTCGAAGCGCCCCGCCCCGCCCGCCTGCGGGTCATCGCCGACGAGCAGCAGCTTGCCGATGAGCCCGCCCTTCGAGTGGGCGACGATGCGCACCCCGGTCAGCTCGCGGTGAGCCACGTAGGCGGCGAGCAGGGCGGCCATCTCGGGGATCGGGTGCCGGTTGAAGCCGAGCTCGGGCACGCTGTGCACGGGATGCCCCAGACCCACGAGGCGGTCGCGCACGGGCTTCAGGTAGTGCCAGGTCTCGAACACGCCGGGGATCAGCAGAACGGGAGGCGGAGCATCCGGTGCCGCGTCGATCGGGGCGGGCGGCCGCGCGCCGTAGCGCCAGTAGCGCAGCCGCGACCGGGCGACGTAGGCGTAGTCGGCGATGATGCCGGCGAAGCGGTGCACAGGGCGAGTATGGCGCACCCTCGGCGGGGCCGGGAGCCACAGCGCCCACCCCGTAGCCCTGAGCGCCGCTCAGGCCGCAGCGCCGACCCCGTAGCCCTGAGCGCCGCTCAGGCCTAGACTGTCACTCTGCGCAGGGCACGGCCGGGAGGGGGCACGATGACGACTGCGGGAACCGCCGCGGGCTGGTATGCCGACCCGGCTGATCCGACGCTGATCCGCTGGTGGGACGGCTCGACGTGGACGTCGCACACCCAGCCGAACCCGGCGGTCGCTCTCGCCGCGCCGCCGCCGGCCGGTGCGGCCATGGTGGATGCTCCCCCGCCGGTCGCCGCCGCGGCAGCCCCGCCGATCTCGGGCGCGGTGCCGCTCGTTCCCTCGGCCCCCTACGTTCCGCCGCCGTTCGCCGACCCGGCGCCGCAGGCTCCGGTAGCGCCGGGACCGCGCCGCAGCGGCACCTCGCTGCCGATCTCCGAGCCGGTGCGCCTCGTGCCGCCGACGTCGGGGGCGATCCCCGTCACGATCCCGGGCTTCGACGAGCCGCTGCCGCCGCCGCGCACGGGGCCCGAGCCCCTCGCGGTGCCGTCGGGCGGGCCGGCTCCGCTGGCGGTGCCGTCGGGCGTGGCCGCGGGCGCACCGCAGCCCGCATCCGCCTCGACCCCCTGGACGTCGTCGACGACGTTCGCGCAGCCGACCGGCAGCATCGACCTCGCGAGCGTCGACTACGAGCCGATGACGCGCACCTGGGGCACCCCGCGCGGGTCGGCGGCGCCGCGCGTCGTGACCGGCGTGACGACGGCGGGCGCCTGGATGCTCGCCCTCTCGCCCGTGCTGCAGCTGGCTCTCGTCGGCCTCGGGTGGGCGATCACGTCCGGGGGCACGACGGCGGCGACCTCGATCATCGGCGCGGCGCTCGGCCTCGTCGCGGTGGTGTGGATCGTGCTCGCCACCGTGCTCGACTACCGGCGTCTCGGGGCGCTCGGCCACGAGTTCCGGCCGTCGGTCGCGTGGATTCTGCTCGGGCCGTTCTTCTACCTCATGGCGCGCGCCATCCACGTGTACCGAACGACCCGGCGGGGCACGGCGCCGACCTGGGTCTATCTCGCGCTGGCGGTCATCGTGGGCGCCGCGGCGGGCATCGGCTCGCTCGCGCTGCCCCGCGAGGCGTCGCTCAGCGAGCTGCGCGCGGTCGAGACGCAGCTCACCGCCGAGCTGCAGGCGGAGGGCATCGACTACACGGTGCAGTGCCCGTCGCAGGCCTCGGCGTCGCTCGGCGCATCGTTCGTCTGCACGGCGTACGACGAGGTGGGCCCGGCCGCGCTGATCCGCGTGACGTGGACCGGGGTGGGCGACTTCACCTACGCCTTCGAGTCGACCGCCGCGCGCGTCGGGGGCTGACCGCGCGCTCGCTACACTCCTGAGCGTGACCGTCCGCATCGTGCTGCACATCGGCCCGATGAAGACCGGCACCTCAGCGCTGGCCGCCGCTCTGGCCGCCGCGCAGCGGCGTGCCGCGCTGCCGCCGGGAGTGCTGTACCCGGTCGACGAGCTGTGGCTCGAGCGCGACGGCCGCATCACCAAGCACGGGCAGATCAAAGACCTCGCACCGCTGGTCGTGCCGGAGCGTCTGCGTCCGACCGGCGGCACGAGCACGCCGTCGGAGGTGCGCGCTGCCCTCGAACGGCTCATACCGGTCGCGCGCGAGCGGGCGGCGGGCGGCGCGGCCACGGTCATCCTCATCAACGAGACGGCGGGGCGGGTGGCCGACGCTCCCGCGGTGGTCGCGGCCCTGCGCGAGCTCGCCGACGAGGTGGTGCTGGTGCTGGGCGTGCGCGAGCCGCGCGCCGCGGCCGCCTCGGTCATCGGGCAGGGCGTGCGCACGTGGGAGCGGATGGACGAGCGCAGCCTGCGAGCGTCGCGCGTGCTGCGGGGCGCGCTGCGCGGGCCCGAGCACGACTACGCCCGGCTGATCCGGGTGTGGGGCGGCGCGCACCCCGCGGTGCCGCTGCTGCTGCTGCCCTACCTGGAGGGTGAGCGCGGGTCGGGGGCTCTCATGCAGCGGTTCGGCGAGCTGATCGGGGTCGGCGGGCTGCCCGCTCCCCCGGCGACGGCGCGCGGCGAGCTCGTGCACCCGGGCTTGGGGCGCGACGATCTGCGGCGGCTGGCGCGGCTCAAGCGGTGGGCGGTGCTGCTTGGGTGGGTGCCGGGCGTGCGGCAACGCATCCAGCAGCGGTTCGCGCTGGAGGCGAAGGAGGCGTCGCGGCGGGCGCGGCCGGCGTCGTCGCGGCCGTTCTCGCTGTCGGTGCGGGATGCCCGCTGGGTGCTCGACCACGCGCAGCCGTCGGTGGCGGCGGTACGGCAGCACCTCGGCGCGCGGGCGGAGGAGCCCGTGTGGCAGGAGTGGTTCGCGCAGCTCGAGGTCGGGCCCGGGGTGCGCTGAGCGCTCACGCCTCGGTCAGGACTGCGTCAGGCCTGCGTCGGGCCTGCGTCACGCCTCGGTCACGCCTCTGTCAGGCGGATGAACGCGCTGAGCTCGGCGACTCCCTGCGGGGTGTGCGGCAGCGCGTCGGTGAGGCCGGGCGAGTGCACGAGGTAGGCGGCCCACTGGGCGCGTGAGATGGCGACGTTGAGCCGGTTGCGGTTGAGCAGGAAGTCGAGCCCGCGCGGCACGTCGTGCGCGCTCGAGGCGGCGAGCGACACGACCGCGATGGCGGCCTCCTGCCCTTGGAACTTGTCGACGGTTCCGACGCGGGTGCCGTGCAGTCCGGCCGCGTCGAGCGCGTGCCGGATGGTCTGCTGCTGCGCGTTGTACGGGGTGACGACGATCAGATCGCGGTCGGCGAGCGGGCGCGTGTCGCGGTCGGCGGCCGGCTGCCAGGCGGTGCCGATGAGGCGCCGGATGATCGCCACGACCTCGGCCGCCTCCTCCACCGACTCGGTCGCGTTGCCGGCGTGCGGCACGGGCACGGGGTGCAGCCCGGGCTCGACGCCGTCGAGCCGCCGTTCGGCGGTGCTCGGGTGGGCGCGCAGCCGGCCCTCGTAGCTGAGCCGCGACACCGGTTCGGCGAGCGCGGGGTGCAGGCGGCGGGTCTCGGCGAGGAAGTAGCCGAGCTCGGTGGGCAGCACGTCGTGCCCCTCGCTGAGGTAGCCGAGCGCGGAGCCGTCGATCGGTTCGGGATGCGTGCCCTGGCTGACCTGCGGCAGCTGCTGCGGGTCGCCGAGCAGCAGCAGGTTCTGCGCGCTGACGCTCGCGGCGATGGTGGCGGCGAGCGAGAACTGGCCGGCTTCGTCGATGACGAGCAGGTCGAGGCTGCGGCGGCCGACGCGCTGCGGATTCGCGAAGTCCCATGCCGTGCCGCCGATGACGTACCCGCCGCGGCCCGCACCGGAGCGGTCGGCCGCCCGCTCGGCCGCGAAGGCCGCGAGCTGGTCGGACTTGCCGAGCACGGTGTAGGGCGCGGTGGCATAGTCGGCGGGGTCGGCCCCGGTCTTGGGTGCTTTGGCGACGAGGCGCGGGTCGAGCCCGGCCTTCTCGATGACGCTCGCGAGCACATGCTCGACGGTGGTGTGACTCTGGGCGACGACGCCCACCTTCCAGCCGTGGTCGCGCACGAGGGCGGCGATGACGTGCGCGCCGAGGTGCGTCTTGCCGGTTCCGGGCGGGCCTTGCACGGCGAGGTACGAGCGGTCGAGGTCGAGCAGGCTCGCGGTGACGGCGCTGATTCTGTCGGGCTCGCCGTCAGCGTCGAGCGTGACGGGCGTGAGCGGGCCGCCGCTGCGCGTGCGCGGCGGCACGCGGCGCAGGAGGTCGCCGACGGGTTCGCGCGGCCACTCGGGGTGCGCGGTGACGAGGGCGGCTCCCCACTCCTCGATCGCGGGCTTCTGCTGGCCGGGGTCGGGCGGGCTGCTCGGGGTGAGGGCGACCGGCAGCGCCGTGTACTCGTCGGCCTCGGAGTGCAGGGTTTCGCTCAGCACGACGTGGTCGTCGTGCACCGCCTCGAGGGTCACCGACCGCGCGGCGCGGGCCAGTGGGTCGCGACTGCCGGTGGGGATCGGCGCGGGCTGCTCGTAGACAGCGTAGGGGCCGCTGCGGCCCCCGACACTCGGCCGCGACCCGGCGGCCCACTGGCCGTACAGCCGCACCGTGCGGCGCAGCGACCGCTGCCGGCCGGTCTTGCCCCACGGGGACTGGTCGTGCGGAGCATCCCGGTCGACAACGAAGACGTCGCGCACGTCGGCCCACTGGTCGAGGGGTGCGACGAGGCGGTCGAAGTGCTCCCACCAGAAGGTCTTGTGCTCGCGGCGGTGGTAGTCGATCGCGGCGGCGGCGTAAGCGTAGGCGCGCTGCTCGGGGGTGCGCTCGGTGTCGGCGACGGGCAGTCCGTCGGGGCCGGCGGCGAGCGCGAGCAGTGCGGCGCGCAGGGGTGAGTCGTCGATCTCGGGGCCGCGCGGGTCGGTCTCCGCATCCGCGCCGCCACTGTCGTCACCGTCGCTGCCGTCGCTGCCGTTCGCGAGGTGCGCGGGCACCGGATGCTCGGCCGCGAGCCCGCGCAGCCAGGCGGCGAGGCGGGCCGTGCTCTCGCAGTCGACCCGGTTGTAGTCGCCGATGTCGCGGATGATCTGCTGCCAGCCGGCGGTGTCGCCCTGCTCGCGCAGCTCGCGTGCGCGCACGTACTCGGCGACGGAGTCGTCGCCGCGCGCCACCGCCGCGCCCTCGCGGGCCTCGCGCCAGTAGAGCGGCTCGAGGTACTTGATGGAGTAGCTGGGACTGCCGATGCGCAGGGCTTTGGTGACGACCGGGTAGAGGTCGACGAGCAGGCCCGAGCGCAGCCAGTCGTCGACGATGTCCTCCCCCACCCCGTGCCGGGCGGTGAGCGAGCGCAGGTGGGTGCGCTCGTAGGCGGCGTAGTGGTAGACGTGCATGTCGCGGTGCTCACGACGGCGGGCCTCGACGTCGGCGAGGAAGGCGAGCAGGGCCGCGCGCTCTTCCGCGAAGGAGTGCGCCCAGTACGGCGTGAAGGCGCCCTGCGCATCGGTGAGCCCGAAGAGGTAGTCGAGCCCCCAGCGCGTCGGGTCGTCTTCGGTGTAGAGCGGGTCGCCCTCGAAGTCGAAGTACACGTCGCCGGGGCTCGGCGGAGGCAGCGCGTGCAGGGCGGAGGCGTCGCGCACGTGCACGGGCGGCGGGGTGCCGGCGGGCGCTCCGGCGGCTTGAGCCTGCAGGCTGCCCTGCAGCCGCAGGGTGTCGAGCGTCGACCGCGGGATCCCCGACGCGCTCGCGACACCGGCCGCCTCACCGTCGTCGAGGGCGGCGAGCTGCCCGAGGCTGGCGATGCCGGCGACGCCGAGCTTCTGCCACTGCCCGCCGGTGAGCCCGGCGACCTGGCTGACGTCGTCGTGCGCGGCGATCTCGCTCGTGCACCACGCGCAGCTGCGGCAGTGGGTGACGCCCTCGCTGCGCCAGGCGAGCGGCCCGTCGGCGGCCATGCGCTCGCGCAGCAGGCGGTGCAGCCGAGCACGTCGGGCGCGCAGCACGGGCGCGATGTCGTCGAGTCGGTGGATGCTCTGCTCGCGTGTTCCGAGAATGAGCGCGACCTCGGGGTCGACGGCGATGCCGAGCCGCTCGAGCTGCTCGGCGTAGGCGGCGAGCTGCAGCAGCGCGGTCACTTTCGCGCGGCGTGCGAGCTTGCTGTCGAGCACGCGGTAGGCTCCGGAGGGCATCCGTTCGAGGAAGTCGGCGTAGCCGACGAAGGCGATCGCGACGTCGGCGCCGGGCGCGCCAGCTGCCGCATCAGAGCCAGTGGATGCGGGGCTGTGGTCGCGGTCGACGAAGGTGCCCTGCACGATGACGGGCACTCCGGCCTGCAGGGCCGCGACCGTCTGCTGCTGGGCCCGCTCGACCTCGGAGAGGTCGCCGTGGACGCGCGGGATCTCGAACAGAGCATCCGTGCCCGCGAACGGCGTGCCCGCCGGGCCGGTGATGCCGGCCGCGGCCAGCCGTGCGCGGTAGTCGGCGATGATGGCGGCCTCGTGGGCGTCGCCGAGCGTGGCGGAGCGCGCGAGCATCGCGTCGGGCGCGTCGTCGACGGCCGGCAGCCGCCCGAGCTTGGCGTCGAGGTCGCGCGCGACGGCGAACTCGCACGCGGCGGCGCGCGTGAGGTCGCTCGCCGAGGTGACGAGCAGACGCGCGGAGACGCCATCGGCGCTCTCGGTCGTCGTCAGGTACATGCACGCTCGCTCTCGGTGGGGTCAGGGCCAGCGTAGGGCGCACCACCGACACGACTGGCCCTCGACATCGGCCGCCGGGAGGAGTTGACTGGCCGCCACCATCGACCGTTCACGACGAAGGAGTCACCATGTCGAGCGTCGCCCGCATCACCACCATCACCGCCCGTTCAGACAAGAGCTTCGAAGATGCCGTGCACGTCGGCATCAACCGCGCGAACAGCACGCTGCGCGGCGTGAGCGGCGCGTGGATCAAGGAGCAGAAGATCGCGATCGAGAACGGCCAGGTCACGGCCTACCAGGTGACGATGGAGGTCACCTTCGTTCTCGACGACTGAGTCGAGCCTCGCGGAGCTTCACGATCGTCGCTCACAGCCCGAGCGGCAGCGCCGGGCTGGGGGCGGGATGCTCGCGCACGCCGCGCGTGTGGCTGATGAGCACCGACCGCAGGGTGAGGTCGGCGTCGTGGGCGGCGGTGCTGAGGGCGAGCATCCACTCGCGGTCGAAGCGCGTTGGGTCGGGGCCGCCCTTGCGCTCGAGGCCGACGATGAGCGTGCGGGCTCCGGCCTCGTGCAGGCCGTGCAGCAACGGCACGAGAACCGCGCCGGCGTCGGCCGGGCAGCGTCGGGGCAGGTCGTCGCACGGCATCGCCAGGCCGGTGAACCCGTCGTCGGTGGGCGGCAGAAACAGCCAGAGCTGCCAGCGCAGCGCCGGGCCGAGCGCGTAGGCGAGCTGCGCCTCGGGCGACTGCAGCTCGGCCTCGCTGAGCGGGTGCGCGGGCGTGATCACCCGCGTGCGGCGAGCGGTCGGCGGGGCAGGGCGGTAGGTGCGGAAGGTTCCGGTCATGCAGCGAGCATGGTGGGGACGCGGCGCGGCGGCGCCCGAGCATCCCGCGGTGGCGGGGTCGGCGCGCCCACCCCGCGCGTGGGGAGGAGCCGCCGTCAGAGACCCGAGGTAGATTCGCCGCATGTACCGGCAGATCGCGCGCAACAAGCGGTTCAGCATCCTGCTGATCGCGCTGTTCTGCGTGGCGGTGGTCGGGCTCGGCCTGTTCTCGTCGTGGGTGTTCGAAGACTGGTGGCCGCTCGTGCTGCTGATGCTGTTCTGCCCGCTCTACGTGTGGTGGCAGCTGAGCCACGCGACCGAGCACGCGGCGAAGGCGGCCGGCTGGGTGGCGGCGGGCCCGGATGCGGAGCCGCGGCTGCACCGCATCGTCGAGACCACGGCCATTCGTGCGGGCATCCCCCTGCCGCAGGTCGGCGTCATCGAGGATGCCGCGCCGAACGCCTTCGCGGCCTCGCTGCGCCCCGACAAGGCCGTGATCGGGGTGACGCGCGGCGCGCTCGACCTGCTCGACGACAGCGAGCTCGAGGCGGTGATCGCCCACGAGGTGGCCCACATCATCAACCACGACGGCCGGGTGACTCTCACGACGTTCGCCCTCGTGGGGTCGATCGCGGCGGTCGCGATGTTCTTGCTCGGCATCGGGTGGGCGCTGGCCCGGGCGACGCTGAGCGAGTTCCGCATGGGGCTCGGGGTGCTCATGGGTCTGCTCGGGGTGGGGCTCATGCTGCTCGGCGGTGTCTTCTGGCTCGTGGCGATGGTGCTCGGCCCGGTGATCAGCGCGGCGGTCTCGCGCCGCCGCGAGTTTCTCGCCGACGCCAGCGGCGTCGAGCTCACCCGCTTTCCCGACGGCCTCGTGCGCGCGCTCGAGAAGCTCGCCGCGCACCCCGCGGGCGCCTCGACCGTGACCGGAGAGGTGCGGGCGCTGTTCATCCACGCGGGCGACGGCGCCTCGTGGCTCGAGCGGCTGCTCGGCACGCACCCGCCCGTCGCCGAGCGGGTCGAGCGGCTGCGGGCGATGGGGAGTTCGTTCTAGCTCCGCATCCCTAGCCCTCGCCGCCGAGCTCATTGATGGTCGGACTCCCTTTATTCGTCCGCACTGCACGGCCCCAACCTCACGAAGCGCCACGATTCGCTGGCGAGCCGGCGCATGAGGTCGTCGACCTGCCGCCAGCTATGGGAACGCTTCAGCTCTTTATGGGAGCGCCGCTCAGTGTCTTGAGGTGCTTCTCCACTCGGACTGCGAAGCTTGGACACCCTGCCTTCCGCAACGCCGCCGCCAACCCGCTGTGGTGCTTTTTCGTTGCCCAGTATCTCCGCTGGCTTTGGGTGACCTCCATGACGGTCCGAGGCGCAGAATCATCGAACTGCACAAAGAAGTCGTCCGGATGGTAGACCTCGTAGTCAAGCTCGTCCAGGTTTGGCAGGTTAAGGAATCCCTTATCTTGAGTGATCAGGATGTCTGCTCGACAGGCAACCGCCGCCGCGTGAACGTGACGGTCATGCACGTCCCGGCCAGGAAACTGGATCGCAGGGTCAAACTCTGTCACCACCTCGTCAAGACTTTGCAAGATCTGCTGCCGCACTTGCTCGAGGGAACTCCCGCGACGCAGGGGACTCTTCCGACGCAAGTGGTACATCGCTTCGTGCACCACGTCGTGGGTCGAGTGCAACTGGAAGATCGCCCCAGTTCCCGTGAGCCGCAAGAGGAACAACCAGTCGCGCAGGGTCTTGCTGTAGAGGACATTCGCGTCGACAAAGACCCTCAGCACACAAACGACATTAGCCGCAATGAGAGAAGAGTTCGGCTCTTGTCACAGTCTCACAACGCCGAGTCGCGCAACTTTCGGAAGGAGTTCCTCTGTCGCTCGAGCTTCTTCACCCGAAACTCAAGTACTTCTCTAGCCTTCAATCGCTTGTGCGATCCGACGTCATGAGCCCCAATCTCCCCGGATGCAATCAGTTTCATGAGCGTCGGACGCGACACTCCAATCATCTCCGCAGCAACCGTTGTCGTGAGCTCGTCCGGCATCGTCCGAACCGTGACAGCGCCGCCGTTCGCCGCACTAACGATCACGTGAAGGACGAGCTTCTCGAGGCTCTCTGGAAGACGGTGCTCCTGTCCGTTGAAGACCAAGAGGAGCCCGTCAAACTCATGATCCCCAGCCTTGCTGAGGAGATCTGAAGCCTCTTGCCTAGTCTCGTCCTCGATGATGACGGTGTCGTTTGAGATCGTAAGAGCAGAAGTCATGTGGGTGTTCCTGCTTTCGTTTTCGTTCCTACGTTACACTTGTAACTGCAAAAACGCCTAGTTCAATCCTTGCGGAGTCATCGAATGGCTGTCGAAGTTGCTAGCGGTTGGCAGAGGTTAGCGGTTGTTGCTCCTGGAGTGAATCAGTGTCCGAACGAAGCTGCATGACGTACTCACAGGCAGCTAGAGGACACCACTGAGCGCGTGGTTCACGGCCGTAGTTTCCGGCTGAAGCCGAGTTCCGCGACGTTGGCTCTGTCAGCACAGACTCGGATTCGGAAGACCAATCCAGCGCGGCCACTGCTCAATCTCGACGCAGGCGAAGTTCCCCGGCTCGCGCGTCGTATTCGTAGTCCACGATGTCGCCCGTGGTGATCAGATCGATGGCGTGATCGATCACCTCGAAGGGAACGGAGTACCACTCTGTCGGTTCGTAGGCACGGCCATCCTTGCCGACCTGGCTGACCTGCAATCGTTTCTCGTGGAAGACCCGGTGGAGGAGGTGTTCAAGCGCTGAGGCCTTCAGATTGTAGGTGCGGTAGCTCGCGACGATTTCGACCGGAGCCATCAGATAGGTCGGGTCGTTGACGGCATTGGCGATGCGTGTCTCGACCGGGTTCCGCGAGAACCCGATCTTATGCAGGTTCGGCACTTCTTGAACCTGCGGGTCGTCGCTGAGTGAGCGAAGGACGTAGACATAGCCAGTGACGTCGTCGTCCGCGAGGATCTCCTCGAAGCCAGAGGGAACGATCGCGAGCCCGCCCTTCTCATAGAGCTGGCCGGCGAGCGAACGACGGAAGAGGTTCGACTCTGTGCCGTTCTCGAAGATGGTGCGGGTACGCGGCTTGTACCGGGTTCTGATGCCGTAGGCCGCTTGCGGCTCGGTGATCTCCGCCACGAACAACATGACGCCCGACAGCACGAAGAAGCTGCCTTCCTTGATCGCGCGCTGGCCTCCCACGGCAGCGAAGCTAACGAGCTTCGAGACGCCGCTTCTGAGCTCCTCCTGCTTCTGAACGAACAGTCTCTCGAATTGCTCGAAGTCGGCACTCTTCACGCGCTGAGCGACTTCCTCGGGGTCCAGGCGCTTTGCGCGGGCAGGAAGGTCACTGGTGTCGAGGATGCCAGACTCGTCCTCCAGAAGCCCGAAGTCATCGCCGTCGAGGATCTCGTCAAGCGACTCCGGCGCCGTCGGCTCGGCAAGGAGATTGAACTCATCGAGATGCTGCAGTGCCGCGATCTTCTCGTCGTTCGCCAAGATGCCGTCAAGACGGGCGCCTAGCTTGCGCTCTGCGATCTCACGGGTATCCGAGCTCGGAAGCCGCTGGTGCTGGCGGTAGAACTCCACGATCTCGAGGAAGGAGCGCTCGAGGCGGTCTGAGCTGGTGAGCTTCGGCGCCGACTCCGGGGTGTCGAGAAGACCGTCTTCGTCGGAGTCGAAGATGTCCTGGAAGTCCACGTCGCTCATGATTCCTGCAACCTCTGCTGCGCCTCGAGCTCACGCTTCTTCTTGCGCAAGAACAGTAACGCCTCGGCGTATCGCTTCTCGATCGGGTCGTCGCTTCGAACATCAGGTTGACGACGGTTGACCTTTGCGAACTGCTGGATCTTGGGCCACAGCAGTCGAGCTTCTTCCTCGGTGATCTCGATTCGGGTGGCCGTGATTGTGTCCTGGATAATGCGCAGCACTTGCGACGTCACGGCCTTAGACATCACTTCGAAAGCGCGCTGGAACGGATTAACCCTGTCGATCAGGTTGATGTCGAGATCGTCGATGTTGACGAACTTGTCCGACATCTTGATGAAGCGCTTGTCCCCGACCGCCTTGACCTCACCGTTCTTGACCACCGAGTCGACGACCACCTGCTGGCGCAGCTCTTCGACCTGCGTCTCGTTAAGGTCGGGGTATCGCTCGCGGATAATCTTCGGGATCAGCACCTTGTTCGTGACTTCGGGATCCAGATTGCCGGCGGCAGCCTTGACGAAAGCGTCGTTTTGCAGAATCGTCGCCTTCAGATCGTTGAGATCGGTCACAACGATCTGGCGCACACGCTCCGTGCTGGGCTCCTTGAAGCCGCGAATGTGCAGCTCCCCGGGACGCGGGGCATCGTCGTTGCCGTGCTTGGTCTTGAAAGTGAAGTTCGGGGCGAGCACCTGCTCCATCAGCAACGACGCAGTGATGGCCTTCAGCATGTTGTTGACCGAGAGCTTAACCTCGTCGGTAGTGGCGTCAGGCTGCGCGATGAGGTTCGTGAACTGCGCGTGTTGCTTGCCGGGGCTGTCTCGCGTTACGCGGCCTATGATCTGGATCACCTCAGTCAAAGATGCTCGATAGCCGACCGTCAGCGCATGCTCGGCGAAGGGCCAGTCGAAACCCTCCTTCGCCATACCCAAAGCGATGATGATATCCACCGCGTCTCGGTCCTTCGACGCAACCGAGGTCAGGTAGTGCAGCGTCTCGGCCCGCGCCAAGTGATCGGTGTCATCGACGAGATCCGCCACCTTCAAGATCTCGCCATTGTCACGGCGCCGGATGCGCAACACATTAGACCCATCGGTCTCGGCTGCAACGACCTCGCCGATCGCGTCCAGGATGAAGCCAACTTCCTCGATCTTGTCCTTGGTGGACTCACCGCTGTTGACGCTCGGGATGTGGAGGATCGTCTTCTTGTCGAGGTCCAAGATCTCGTGGATCGCGCTCGTATAGCGGCCCTGATAGAAGTGATGCCCGATACCGAGCGACTTCAAGTGCTCGTAGCCGTTTAGCTGGTCGTAGTAGTTGAAAGTGACCGGGGTGAACTTCGCCTCGTCTTCCGGCGCCAGCACCGGCACCGAGTCTCCACGGAAGTAGGAACCCGTCATGGCCACAATGTGCGCGTCCGAGCCGAACATCACACCTTTCAGTAGCTCTCCAAGCCGACTACTGGAAGTATCCGCCGAGACGTGGTGGAACTCGTCAATGGCAAGCACGGCGCCGTCGAACGACGACGCCGGCAGCTTCTCGTAGGCGAAACGAAGTGTCGCGTGAGTGCAAACGAGAACCGCGTCCGAACTTTCCAGGAACTGCACGAACTGCTGCACTTTGCTCATCGAAGGCCCAGGCGTGCAAAGGTTATTCCTATCGTCGATCTCCCAGTCCGCGAAGAACCCAAAACGGGTCAACTCAGTTGATGAGAACGACCCGCCGATAGACCGCTCGGGAACAGCTACGACAACCTTCTTGCGGCCCTGGTTGTAGAGCTTGTCGAGCGCAACAAACATTAGGGCCCGCGACTTGCCCGACGCGGGCGGTGCCTTTACGAGCAGATACCGGGATTGGCGCTGCTCCCACACCCGCTGCTGCATCTCGCGCATGCCGAGCTCGTTGATGTGGACGCTGTCGCCAGTTTGAGCGTAGGAAACATTGACGATGTTCGTCGGCGCCTGTAGAGCGGTCATTTGGCCCTCTCCGCAGCAGTCATCTGCTCATACATACCGAAGAGATGCGACAGTCGTTGCTCGTCGCTACCGAAACCACGCTTGTTGTAGATCGAGTCAACCACGTCGTCCAACTCTTGGTGCGCATGGCGGAGGTCAACTGGCATCATGTCGGGGTCGTAGAGCTCAGCAAGGGTCTTCTCGGAGTGGTACTCCCGCACATCCAATACGCGGAGCCCAGCTTCGGTTAGCTGCTCCTTCGACGAGTCAGACAGTGACGGAACGGGGAAGTTGTTATAGACGATCGTGTTTGTGTAGCGATAATCCGTCTTCATGCGCCCGGCAACCGCGCGCGTCCACACCATGTGCATCCGTGACGTCAAGAGCGCGAAGAGCCAAGGCTGTGCGTCGTATGCCACATATGCGGCATTCGAGACTACGTAATCCGCAGGAAGGTAGCCAATCGGTATGTACTCACGTCTTTCAGACGACGTGCTCGGAACTACAACCGATTCGGTGGGCCGGTAGGCCGGCTGCTTGAAGCGCCATGGTCGCACTGCGAAGTCACGAGTCGACTTGTCATTCCGGGTGGCCCGGAATTCTGCGACTCGCGTCAACCGCGCGTTCACCCCTGGCAGCATCTTGGCCTTCACGGAATCAGAGTCTTCGATCCACAGGCAGTAGCGCTCAATGTCGTTGATGATCTCCGCCGAGCCAACATAGCGCTTTACAAAGAATGCTGCTTCAGGGGAGTCGCGGAGCAACTCGACTCGCTCGTTGGCCTCAAGGACTAGCCAACCTTGGTCCGAAGCTTGGGAACCGCGCACCATACGCCCAAGAGCGCTCGAAAGGGGCTGAGATCGACGCTGAATGAACACCTCAGGGCCGTCTGCCAAGTAGCCGTTGATGCGGACCGCTTCGACTCTGACTCCGTCGGTATAGATGTACTTCGGTCCCGGCTTGGGACTTCGCAGATTCACCACTGCAACGGTGACCCCCGCGTTGCGCTTGGCGTTGTTCTCCCACTTGAAGGAGGTGTAAGCGAATCCGATCTCCAGGCCCATCTCAAAGATGGCCGGAAACATCAGACCGACGTGTTCGCCCTGCGCGACAGAGTTGGTGGTCACGAAGGCAAGCTCCGCCTTGGTTCCTCGAATGTAGTCGGCGCCCTTGACGAACCAGAGAGAGATGTAGTCCAGGTTCTTCGAGAAAGGCCGGCGGCCAAACACGTGGGGGAAGTCAGCCTTCTGCGAGGGCGACTGCATGCTGGAGCCTACGTACGGCGGGTTTCCGATCAGGTAGATCTCCTCTTCGCCGCCGTTCGGGCAGACCTCCTTCCAGTCCAGCCTCGTCGCATTTCCCTGCTTGATCTGGCCCGTCTCCCTCAGCGGGATCAGGGGCAGGTCGATCCCGAACTTCTCCCGGAACTCCACGTTCATCTGATGCTTGGCAATCCACAGCGAGAGAATCGCCACCTCGACTGCGAAGTCGTCAAGTTCGATCCCGAAAAAGTGCTCGACGTTGATTCGCGAACCAAGCAGGTCGAGCGTGTACTTGTCCCCCCGAAGAGCCTGGAGCCGCTCCAGAATGGCGTGCTCGAGCTTCCGCAGTTCCTTATAGGCGATGACGAGGAAATTGCCGGAACCACAGGCCGGGTCGAAGACCTTGATCTGGGAGATTCGGCGGAGGAGCGCCTCCAGCTTCGGTGCGCTGTCGAAGGCGGTGTCGAACTGCTCTTTCAAGCCGTCGAGAAATAGGGGCTCGATGGTCTTCAGAATGTTGGGAACCGAAGTGTAATGCTGACCGAGATCGGCACGTTGATCGGGCGTGACGACGGCCTGGAACATCGACCCGAAGATGTCGGGGTTGATCTCGTTCCAGAGGAGTCGACCGCTGTCCAACAGCAAGTTTCTAGCCTTCTTGTTGAACACCGGAACAATGTGATGCTCCTCTGCCTTGAACAGTCGGCCATTGACATAGGGGAAGCCCTGCAGATGCTTCGGCTTGTCAGCCGGAGCTGAGGTGTCGAGCGCCGCGAAAAGATCTGTCAGGAACTGGCTCACATCAGAGCCATCCGGCTGAGTTAGCGTGCCGATCGCCTGTGTGAACTGGCCTTCGAAGAAGATCCCGGTGTCCTCGGCGAAGAAGCAGAACAACAGCCGAGTGAAGAAGACGTTGAGAGCGTGCCGACCGAGCATCGTCGTGTTCAGCTCCGGGTTGACCGCGACGAGCTCGTCAAAGAGCGTCGCCATCCGTTCCGCGGCCTTGACGTCAGCGTGCGCCTCCGCGACGTACTGAGCCTTCTCCATGCCCGCCCACGGCAGGAAGAACGTGAAGTGTTTGTCGATCTCCGAGATATGGATCGCAAGAGAATCGTTCGTCTTCGTATCGACGGCGAGCAGGTCTGTGTAGTCAGTGACGATGACGAAGCGCGTGTTGTAACGCACGACGGTCGGTGCGCTGCGGAGGTCATCAATCACCGCTAGCGGGTCACTCGTCGTCTCTTTGAAGTAGACGACACTCTTCTGTGCAACCTCGGTCTTCGGATCGTCGGCGACGTTGAGCGATCCGTTACGGAGGCGAGTGATGTTGCTTGACGAGCGCCCGTAGGCAGCCAGTAGCTCAAATACGAACTCACGGTCGTAGCGGGAGCGTCCGCCCAGCGGCTTTACGCGCTCCTCAACGGACTTGAGGTTCAACCTCATGGGTACCCCATTTACGTTCACTCAATGCTGCTGAGTCATCGGCGCTCAGCGAACCGGAAAGTCGCACTGACTCAACGGTCAGTGCGCCACAAGGCATGGGAGACCATCGTCCAGGCGGCTGCCGAGCGACCTCCGATCCCTACTCTAGGCGCGCAAGGACGCTCTCCCCCACGACGGGGATTCCGTAGTCACGTGCCCTTCTCGCCTTCCCCGAGAGCGAATCGGGGTCGGCGGCGATCACGAGCGAGATCTTTCTCGAAACGGCGCCGGCCACGCGGTATCCCGCCGCAGTGAGCGCCGCCTCAAGCTCGGCTCGCGGGCGCGACATGTCGCCGGTCAACACGACGGTCGCGCCGGGCGGCAGTGCGAAAGCGCCGAGCGTGGGCGCAGCATCCGTCGTCGACGTCACCTCAGCGGACGCACGCGGGGCCAGGGCAGCGGTGAGCAGGGCGTCGGGCACCTGCAACAGCGCCGCGACTGCCGCAAGATCTGCCACCTCGGTCGCTGACAGCACGCCGTCACTCCACGCCACCGTGGCGAGCTGATCGAGGTACTCGGCGTGAAGTCGGGCCGCGGTGTCGCGCCCGATGCCCAGCTCGTTCGCGACGGCGGCGAGCTGGCGAGACTCGTGCTCCGACAGGTGGCGGTCGATGAGGCACCGGTCGAGCAGCGCCAAGTACTCAATGTGCTCGGCCGGGCCCGAGACATCGGGAAGTCGCTCGGCAATGCGCTGCAAGAACGGAACGGATGCGGCACTCGACCCGCGAGCCACCCACCGCTCGCGGCCGCGCAGGTGCGAAGGTGTCGGCCACCCGACGTTCAGGGCCCGGTCGATGTGGGCGTACCAAAAGTCGCGGTCAGTGCTGGCGATGTAACCCCCGAGAAGTTCGGCCGTCGCGTGCGCATCGACGAGGGCACGATGAGCGTTGTCGAGGGGAATGTCGAACGCGGCACAGCAGTCGGCCAGGCTTCGGCCGGCACCCGGGATGAGGTCGCGAGCCAACTGCATGGTGCAGAGCGTCGGAGCGTCGTCAGG
>JAIXXG010000083.1 GCA_027490915.1 Microbacteriaceae bacterium | reverse complement strand
CCCCTTGACCCCCAGTCAAGTGCGCTACCAAGCTGCGCCACAGCCCGTGGCCGCGTCGAGACGCGGGCACGAAGAGAGAGTCTAGCGGGTTGGGGCGGTGGGGTGATGCACGTCGGGGGGCGCGGAGGGAGCATCCGGTGCGGTGATTGTTTTTTCAGGCATTAGTGGGCAGAATGGGGCTAATGAGTGAAAAAGCAGGCGCGATGTTGACGCTCGACGAGTGGGAGGGTCGAGTGGGCGATGCCGTGCGCCGCCTGCGCATCGAGGCGGGGTACGACCAGGCGGGGCTCGCTGAGCGGGCGAACGTGTCGCGATCGGCGGTGCAGGGGCTCGAGCAGGGGCGCGGGTCGCGGCTGCACACGCTGCTCGCCGTCCTCCGGGCGCTCGATCGCCTCGACGTGCTCGACGCCCTGCTGCCGCCCGAGGGGCCCACGCCGCTCGAAGCGCTCGCGGCCGCACGACGCGCGACGGCCGCACCGAAGCGCGCGCGCCGGGTGGGGGGCTGAGCCGTGGTGTACCAGCCGGTCAGCGTCGTCGAAGTGCGGGTGTGGGGGCAGACCGTCGGCGCCATCAGCGAGGTCGGCGGGGCGTACGGCTTTCAGTACACGCCCGCGTGGCGGCGCGGCGGGGTCGAGCTCAGCCCGCTGCTCATGCCGCTCAGCAGTCGCACGAGCGTGTTCCGCTTTCCGGGGCTCGGGCGCGAGACGTTCCAGGGCCTGCCGCCCATGATCGCCGACGCGCTGCCCGACCGCTTCGGCAACAGCATCATCGACGCCTGGCTCGCCGCCGACGGCATCGACCGCGCGCTCATCACACCCCTCGACCGGCTCGCCTACCTCGGGTCGCGCGGCATGGGGGCGCTCGAGTTCGTTCCCGACCGCAGCCCGGCGGCACCGGTGCCGACCGCGCTCGAGCTCGCATCCCTCATCGAGACGGCGCGCGCCGCCGTCAGTGGCACCCTCGACGACGACCAGCACTCGGCCGACGCCCTGCGCCAGATCATCTCGGTCGGCACGAGCGCCGGCGGAGCCCGCGCCAAAGCCGTCGTGACCATCGACGACACGACCGGCGAGATCCGCCCCGGGCACGCCCTCCCCCGCCCCGGCGAAGGCTCATGGCTGCTCAAGTTCGACGGCGTCGGCGCCGACCACCAGCTGGGCGAATCGCAGCAGTACACGCGCATCGAATACGCGTACTCGCTCATGGCGCGGGCCGCCGGCATCCGGATGCCCGAGACACGCCTGCTCGCCGAGAACGGGCGCGCTCACTTTCTGACGCGGCGCTTCGACCGCGTGGTGTCGGCGCAGGGCGCCGAGCGCTGGCACCTGCAGTCGCTGTGCGGACTCGCGGCCGTCGACTTCACCCTGCGCGGCACCAACGACTACGCGCAGCTGTTCACCGCGGCCGCCGCGCTCGGCCTGAGCGACGACGACCGCACCGAGATCTTCCGGCGCATGGCGTTCAACGTGGCCGCCGCCAACCACGACGACCACAGCAAGAACCACGCCTTCCTGCTGCCGCCCGACGGCGACTGGCAGCTGAGCCCCGCCTACGACATCACCTACGCGCGCGACGCCGACAACATTTGGCTGCGGCAGCACCTCATGAGCGTCAACGGACGGTTCACCGACATCACGCGGGCAGACCTGCTCGCCGTCGCCGACCGCTTCGCCGTGCCGGGCGCGAAGGCCGCGCTGCGGCAGGTCGATGAGGCGCTCGACGCGTGGGGCTCGTTCGCGGCCGAGGCGGGCGTGGGCGACGAGGTCGCCGGCGCGATCGGGCGCGAGTTCGCGCGGGTCGGGTGACCGCCGGCGCTCTTCAGGAGGTCGGGGCAGCGCTGGCCGCGGGCGCGGCATCGGGCGCGGCGGCGACCCGCCGAGGCCCGAACGTCGCCGTGATCGCCGCCGTCACGGCGAGCACGCCGGCCGCCACGAGCAGGGCCGTCGTGACACCGTCGAGGAAGGCCTCTTTCGCCGCGGCGATGATCGGCTCGGCGGCGGCTCCGAACTCGGCGACCCGGGGTGATTGGGTGAAGGCGATCGACGATTCGATGGCCGAGGCGATCGCGGGCGGGAGGCCCGCGATCGCATCCTGCACCCCCGCCTTGTAGGTCTGGGTGAGGATGCTGCCCAGAACGGCGATGCCCAGCGCGCTGCCCACCTCGCGCGCGGTGTCGTTGACCGCCGACGCCACGCCCTGCTTGCCGGCGGGCAGCGATCGCGTGATCGCCGTCGTCGAGGGCGCGCCCGAGAGGGCCATGCCGGTGGCGAAGAGCACCATGCCGGTTCCGAAGACGGCGTAGTTGAGCTCGACCTCCAGCTGGGCGAAGACCACGAAGGCGCTCGCGATGAGCAGCAGGCCGAGGGGCGCGACGCGGCGGTAGCCGAAGCGCTCGGCCAGGCGCGGCGAGAACCGCGCGAGCGGAATCAGGATGAACGGCATCGGCAGCAGGCACGCCGCCGCCCAGAGCGGGCTGAGGCCCGCCACGAACTGCAGGTACTGCAGCGCCGCGAAGAAGAACCCGAACGCGGCGAAGAACTGCACCGCGAGCGAGAGGCTGCCCATGCCGAAGCCGCGCACGGCGAACAGGCGCGGGTCGAGCAGCGGGGCCGGCGTGCGCCACTCCCACAGCACGAACGCCACGAGGGCGGCGAGGCCGAGGGCGAGCACGCCGAGCGCGAGCGGGTCATCCCCACCCCGCTCCGGAATCTCGATGATGCCGAACACGATGCCGCCGACCGCGACGAGGCTCAGCACAGCACCCAGGCCGTCGAAGCGGGGCGGATGCTCGTCTCTGCCCTTGGGCACGTACAGCGCCGTTCCGACGAAGCCGACGGCCGCGAGGCTCACGTTGAGCCAGAAGAACGCCGGCCACTCGAACCACTGCAGCAGCAGCGCCGCCACGAACACGCCGATCGCCGCACCCCCGCCCGCGACGCCGACCCACACGCCGACAGCCTTGCCGCGCTCGCTCTCGGGAAAGGTCGTCGTGATCACCGAGAGCGTCGTCGGCATGATCGCCGCCGCGCCGACGCCCATCACCGCGCGCAGGCCGATGAGCGCGCTCGGCGTCTCGACGAACGCCGCCGCGGCGGCCGCGACGCCGAAGATCGCCAGGCCCACCATGAGGATTCCCTTGCGGCCCACGCGGTCGCCGATCGCCCCGGATGCGAGCAGCAGCCCCGCGAACACCACCGTGTACGCGTCCACGATCCAGGTGAGCTCGGTCTGGCTCGCGCCCGTCGCGCGCGCCAGGCTCGGCAGCGCGACGTTGAGGCCGCTCACGGCGCTCACCACCGTCATCAGCGACAGGCTCACCACCAGCAGCACGAGACGGGCGCGGCGGGGGTCGAGGGTGCGGGTGGGGGTGGGTGCCGAGGGCGTCGGCTCGGCCGGGGAGGTCATGGGCGTGATGCTACGCCCGTCGGGGCGGGGCGGGTCGTATCGTGGGGGGCGTGAGCGAGCATCCCGAGAACGAGGCCGACCCGACGCCGGAGCCGCAGCCCGACCGCAGCGGCTCGCAGGCCGCCCGCGGAGCCTGGGCCGCGACGGGCATCACGTTCTTCGCGGTCGGCGTCGCGTTCACGATCGTCATGCCCGACAACATCGCGCTCGGCATCACCTTCCTGGGCGTCGGCGTCGTGTTCTTCTCGCTCGCGGGCACGCAGCGCGCGCCGGGAGACGGGCCGGCGCCGGCCTCGGGCTCGAGCTCAGGCTCGGGCTCCGGCGACGAGCAGGCCTGAGACCCGCATCCCCTGCTCGATCAGGCCTGTGGAT